>JAFNAU010000029.1 GCA_017860335.1 Bacteroidota bacterium | reverse complement strand
AACATCCATACCAATGAGTAAGTCCAGGTATGTCATGTTGAAGATGCCATCATTTCCGTTAAGATAGGATGGTACAAAAATTACTTTCACCTTTTCGTTCGGCAGATTGGTAAAATGAAACCAACGAAGTGCTGAAATAACCTGGTCATACTGATAATCATACAGTTCGTGTGTGGTATGTTTATTCCAGTAATCAATGGTTACATCTGAGCCATTCAGGCCGGCAGCCAGATCAGCTCTTGGGCCAATAATATGCGCGGGAACCATGATAAAAGCCACCACTTCCTTGTTTAGGTCAGGATGATTGGTAAGACTTTTCAGAGATTCGATGAACGTGTCAATGCCCTTATTTTTGTATTCGTAACGTCCTGCAGTGTTGATAAATAACACATTGTTTTTCAGTTTGTAACCAAGGAGTGTTTCGGCAACTTTTTTCAGTCTGACGCGGGCTGCTTTTCTCTTTGCATCGAAGGCTTTCCCGGTTGGAACGATGGAATCATCAAAACCATTTGGAGTTATAATGTGAGGTGTTTTCTCCAACAATTGTTTGCATTCTTTGGCGGTGATATTGCTCACGGTAGTAAAACAGTCCACAACTTGAGCCGCTGTTTTTTCAGTTGAATGTTTTGCGACCATATTCAGTTCAAAAGCCATCTGATCGCCGTTATATTCAGTCAGATAGTCATATAAAGGCTTGTAGTTGCCGGCTATGGATCGACCGATGGAAGTAGCATGCGTTGTAAACACTGTTGCAATTTCGGGGACAACTTCTTTTATATGAAATGCACCGAAGGTTGTCATCCATTCATTGAAATGTGCTATAACATTGTTTTCTGCACTTAGATTGTAAAAGCGGTAAAAACTTTCAATAACCATACCGGTGGCATATCCAAACATGGACGATTCGTCATAATCGCCATATCCATGCAGCGAATCAACTCCGAATTTATCCCATATATGACCGAATATTTCATTTTTGCGATTTAGCAATGGAGTAAAATCGACCAGTACAGTCAGCGGATTTCCGGGAATTTTCCATCGTCCACAACGTACATTCAGACCCGTTTTCTGTGTGAAGTTGTTTCTCCATTCACTGTGTAATGTGTCTGAGGGTTCGAAATAGGGAGATTCAGTGTCTTTCCAGACATCTGGTCCGATAAAGATCAATTTATCATTGAATTTTTTATATAATGTTTCTGCACGTGTCGAGAGTACGGTGTAAATCCCGCCTACCATATTACATACTTCCCAGCTTGTCTCAAAAATATATTCCGGTTCAGTTCTTTTCATCTGCGTAATTAATTGAAAATAATCATGCAAAGATAGCGAAATAATAACAAATAATTTATGCCTTATTCGTATGTTATACAGTTTTTAATGTGCATAGAATGACTGTATTTGCTTTGAAGAAACGATTGAAATGAATAAAATAGTTGTTATATGAGGCTTCAGCTATAGTAAAATCAAAAATTTAGGATAAAAATGATACAGATAATATAGTTTTGCATTATCTTTGTAGGTAGAATTACAAAGTACAAAGAAATTATGCCTATGAGAAAATTTACTCTAATATTAACTTTTTTACTTTGTGGATTAACGGCAATTCAATCTCAAAAGAATTCGACGCTTTTTGATAAGAATACTACCGAAACAAACAATACACAAAGTAATAAGACTTCGGACAATGAGATCGTTCCCAAGTTCTCGATTTCCGGAAAGACACTAAATGTTACTAATCTGGAAATTGGAGTACAGATAGATATTTACAGTGCATTAGGCGCTAAAGTCCTTACAGTAGTATATAATGGAACCAACATTTCACTGGTAAATCTGAACAAAGGTATCTATATTGTTCGTGCAGGAAAGTTTACACAAAAAATAATGCTGTAAACAGACAAATGAAAACATTGTAAAAAACCGATAATAACAAATTATCGGTTTTTTGTTTTTATTGGCAGGAACAAAACCTTTTCCTTTTCAAAACCATGAGATAATGGTCAAAAATATTCGAAACTTTAATCATTTTTTTTGATTGATAATTGAAAATAACTTACGATATTTACGGGGAGAACTTTTATTCAGAGTTTGATCAAACGTATAAATACAGTAATTTTTCCCTTTATTACATTTAAATCTTTCAAACCATGGATACGAAAAAGAATTTTGTTATTGATACTAATGTTATTTTGCACGATTATAACTGCTTACATAACTTTGAAGAAAATGATGTTCATATACCCATAGTTGTGCTTGAAGAGCTGGATCATTTTAAAAAGGGGAATGAACAAATCAATTTCAATGCGCGGGAGTTTACACGTGAACTGGATTTGATTTCAGATATAAATTTGTTTAAAAAAGGAGCTTCATTAGGTGAAGGGAAAGGCAGACTTTTTATCATTGCCGGTTCGGAATATCCCGATGCAATTTCTAAAGTATTTACCGACCGTACAGCCGATCACCGAATTTTGGCCGATACTTATCTGTTGAGCCAGAAAAAGAAAGGTATGAAAACGATTTTGGTGAGTAAGGATATAAATCTGAGAATGAAAGCTTTATCGTTGGGTATTTTGGCTGAGGATTATATCAATGATAAGGTTACGGACATTAATGTTTTTGAAAAAAACCACGAAGTATATGAAAATGTCAATCCTGAGCTGATTGATAGAATGTATTCAGGCGAGGGAGGGATACCTCTGGATGATTTTGATTTTAAGTCGGATGTGGAGTCGCAGGAATGTTTCATACTTAAAAGTAATCGTTCAAGTGTACTGGCACGCTATGTCCCTCAGACAGATAAAGTAATTAGGGTGGAGAAATCCCGTAGTTTTGGCATCGAACCCCGAAATGCCGAACAAGCTTTTGCCATGAATGTATTGCTCGATGATGAAGTGAAACTGGTTGCTCTCACCGGTAAGTCGGGTACGGGTAAAACACTTTTGGCTCTGGCGGCAGCTTTGCAAAAAAATGATTCGTATAAACAAATACTGCTTGCACGCCCCATTGTGGCGCTGGCGAATAAAGATCTCGGGTTTTTGCCGGGTGACGAAAAACAAAAAATAGCTCCCTACATGCAACCACTTTTTGATAATTTGAACGTCATCAAACATAATTTTTCATATCAGGGTAAAGAGGTGAAGCTGATTGAAGAAATGCAGAAAAACGGACAACTGGTGATAGAAGCACTTGCTTACATCCGGGGTCGAAGTCTGAGTGAGACATTCTTTATTGTTGATGAAGCCCAAAACCTGACGCCACATGAGGTGAAAACCATTATAACACGGGCTGGTGAAGGTACTAAGATAGTTTTTACCGGTGATATTCAGCAAATAGATTCACCTTATCTGGATATGCTTTCTAATGGTCTGGTATATATGATTGACCGGATGCGAGGTCAGGATGTATTTGCACATGTTAATCTGGTGAAAGGCGAACGTAGTTATTTGTCCGAACTTGCCAGTGATCTGCTGTAGAATTTCATAAATTCAGCATTATGAGTGACTTTGCTTAAAATTCTGATAATATCTGCTTCTTATTGATTTTTTAATGACATTACGTTGCAGATTCAATTAATGTTAAAAAATGGGCAGTTTCATTATCGGTTGAGTGATAATATTCTATCTTTGTGTTACTGATAGAGATTAATATGCTGATTGCAACTATACTAAAAGGCATTATTATTGGATTAAGCATTTCGGTTCCGCTGGGACCAATTGGTATGTTGTGTATTCAGCGTACACTTAACCATGGACGCAAATATGGATTTATAACAGGTTTGGGCGCTACAACCTCAGATTTACTTTATTCAGTCATTACTATTTTCTTTCTGAGTTTTGTCATCGGCTTTATAGACGAATACCGGTTTATTCTTCAACTTATCGGCAGCCTGATTGTCATTGGTTTCGGTTTCTGGATTTTCAGAAGTAATCCTGTGACACAACCTCTCCCACACGAAAAATCAGATCATTCCCTTTTTAGCGATTATATTACTTCATTTGGACTAACTTTATCCAATCCGCTGATTCTGTTTGTACTGATTGCGCTTTTTGCACGGTTTGATTTTGTTGTACCCGGAACCACAATCTGGATTTTAATAGTAGGATTGCTTTCCGTATTGATAGGTGCGTCGATCTGGTGGAACCTGTTAACCTTTTCAGTTAACCATTTTCGCAATAAATTCAACTTCCGCGGGTTGAAACTTATCAACCGGATTACTGGAATTGTAATTATGTTGATAGGGGGAGCAGGCACATTTATAAGCCTGCTAAAATAGTCAATAAGCAGAAATGAATTTCAATTATTCCTGTTTTCCTTTTTTCTGATGTTTCAGGACTTTGGCATCCAAATAAAAGACAATTTCTTCCATTAGATTATTGCAATGATCGCCCGTGCGCTCAAATTTTCGTAGTACCGTGGCCAGGAGCAACACATAAAATGCATCAGCCGGATGTTCGACTACATATTTAGCAAGCAGTTCATAGTCATCACGGTATATTGTATCTACTTCATTGTCAATGGAGAAAACCATCCCGGCCTGCCTTGAATTTTCTTCTGTAAAGGCGTTCAATGTTTTTTCGAGCATTGTTTCAACATGGCCAGCCATTTCGTCGATCCGAACAAGCTTTAACAGTTCTTCATGTGTACCCATATTTTCAGTTTGCAGGACAAAGCGTGCAATTCCTTCGGCAAAATCACCGATACGTTCAAGTGTTTTATTGATTTTGAGTATCGACAGAACCAAGCGCAGGTCGATGGCTACCGGGCTGAATAAGGCAATATAATTTTCGCAATCACTGTCAATTTTTAGTTCAAAAGCGTTGACTCTTTTCTCCAAACTTATAACCACGCGTGCCAAATCACTGTCGGAGGTTACTAGTGCAGTTTTAGCGTTACGCAGTTGCGACAAGACGAGAACCCACATTTCGGAAATGCTGTTTTTAATTTGAAGTAATTCGGTTTCAGTATGTTTCATATTCTGTTTGTAATATAATCTGATAAATAAATAATGTGAATGTTTTGCACAAATTCAGGACATTATCCGAAGCGTCCGGTGATATAATTTTGTGTTTGTTCTTTCTGTGGATTGAGGAATATCTTTTTTGTATCGTCAAACTCGATCAGTTCGCCGAGCATAAAAAAACCTGTTTTGTCGCTTACGCGGGCTGCCTGTTGCATATTGTGTGTTACTATAACAACAGTATATGAATTTTTAAGTTCAAAAATCAGTTCTTCAATTTTGGAGGTAGAAATAGGGTCGAGTGCCGATGCAGGTTCGTCCATCAGGATTACCGAGGGTGAAATTGCCAAAGCACGTGCAATGCAAAGCCGTTGTTGCTGTCCGCCTGAAAGTTCGTAGGCTGATTTTTTGAGTTTATCTTTCACTTCCTCCCATAAAGCAGCCTGTCTGAGCGATTTCTCCACAGTGTCGGCTATCTCTTTTTTATCCCTTACTCCATTCACCCGAAGTCCGTAAGCTACATTTTCGAAAATTGATTTAGGGAACGGATTTGGCTTTTGAAATACCATACCGACTTTCTTCCGCAATTCATCAACTGTAATATTTTTATCGTAAATGTTTTGTCCGCCGATAAGGCATTCACCGGTTAGATGTGTGTCAGGAATGAGGTCGTTCATTCTGTTAAACAATCGCAGGAAGGTTGATTTTCCACATCCTGAAGGACCGATAAACGCTGTCACCGTGTTTTGTTCGATGGTCATGTTTATGTTTTTCAATGCCTGGAAGTCACCGTAATAAAAGTTTATGTTATTTGCTTCAAGTTTCATTTTATATGATTTGATATTTTTATTTACTATACTTTCTCCGTATGAAATTGGCAATCAGGTTCATCAGCAGAACGATAATAATCAGTACTAATGCTGTTCCGAATGCCATAGGTCGTGTCGCTTCAAGATCTGTACCGCTCGTAGCAATTACATACAGATGGTATGGCAACGCCATTACCTGGTTAAAAACAGAATTAGGCAGATTGGGAAGAAAATATGCTGCCGCTGTAAAAAGAATTGGAGCCGTTTCGCCTGATACACGTCCTATCGAAAGTATTAAGCCGGTCATGATGTTTGGAAAGGCGGCAGGAAGAACCACTTTCCGGATAGTTTGAAGTTTTGTTGCTCCAAGCGCCAGACTTCCCTGTCTGAAAGAGTCGGGAATAGCCTGAAGGGCTTCTTCTGTCACCCGGATAATCAATGGAAGTGCAAGTAATCCAAGTGTAAACGATCCGGCTATGATTGAATCGCCAAATTTTAATTTATTGACAAACAATGCCATTCCGAATAATCCGAAAACAATGGATGGAATACCTCCCAGATTGTTTGTCATAACGCGGATAACACGCTTAATATGCTTGTTCGATGCATACTCGCTCATGTAAATTCCCGACATGACCCCGATGGGGAATGCTACCAGCATACTGCCAACAACCAGATAAAAAGTACCGACAATTGCCGGAAAAATTCCGCCTTTTGTCATTCCATCTTCCGGTGCAGTGGTAAGGAACTCCCAGTTGATGACACCTAAACCTCTAATAACAATAAATCCTATGATACAAAAGAGAATACCAACTACCATGTAACTCATCAGTCTGAAAAGAAAAAACATGACAGATTGAGAAGCTCTTTTACCGTTAAAATTTTTATTCATACGATTTTTATTTTTTACTCAGTATGTACTTAACCCACATTTAATCATTATTTGCACGAAACACCGTTCGTTACATACCTGTTCTGTTAATCTGACTGAGGTTCCTTACGGATTATCTCAGCCCAAATACTTATTCCAAGTGTGAGCACAAACAAAATGGCTCCCAGCATGAATAATGCCTGGTATTGCACACTCCCCACAGAAGCTTCACCCAGTTCGGCGGCGATGGTTGCAGGTATGGTGCGAACAGGTTCTGTGAATGTATGTGGGATAACAGCAGCATTTCCTGTGACCATCAGCACAGCCATTGTTTCACCGATCGCACGTCCTATACCAAGAACGATAGCAGCCATAATACCCGAAGAGGCATATGGAATAATCACCTTGTAAATGGTTTGCCAGTGAGTGGCACCCAGCGCCAGACTGGACTCCTTCATTGCTAACGGCGTGGTACGCATGGCATCTTCGGCTACTGTTATGATGGTTGGCAAAGCCATAATGGCGAGTACAATACTTCCTGCAAGCGCCGTTTCTCCAACCGGAAGGTTGAAAAGTGAACGAATTAACGGAACAATAACGATGAGACCAAAAAAACCGTAAACAACCGAGGGAATACCCGCTAGAAGTTCGATGACAGGTTTCAGAATTTTCCTGACCCTGTTGTTGGCAATTTCGGCCATATAAATTGCTACAGCCATTCCGAAAGGCAATGCCAGCAGGATAGCGCCAAGACTTACCCATAGTGTGCCAAGCAACAATGGAAGTAATCCAAACTGAGATGCCGGAGTTGCAGTCGGATACCATTCCTTACCGGTGAAATACTCCTTCAGAGTTATTGTTTCGGCTGGCAAAACACGTCCCATGAACTTAATATCGATAAACTGTTCAGGGAAAAAGCCCAATGCGCCCGGTTCTTTTTCTATTGCCTCGCTGAGTTTTGCCGGAAGGTGTTCGAATTCCGTTCCGATTTCCTCTTCGGTATACATCGAAGCTACATCATCCATACGTAAAGGTACTATCGGAATATCGCTGCCACCCACTTGCTTCCAGGAGGTGATGTTACCGTCGAAAATCTCCTTTATCTGTGTCGGGGTCAGATTTTTAACCGGATTACTCTTGTTAACACAAAGAATGTATCCTTTTTCTACCGTCGATGAATTGAACAAACCCCAGCCTTCGGTAAATAAAAAAATACTGATTAATAATATTGTCAGGGTTGTTATACCTCCGCTAAAGCGCAGTAGGGTTTCGACAATGGTCTCAATAAATCTGTTTTTTTTCCTTTTAAACACGTTATTTCTGATGTGTTGGTTGTGTAATCTTTATAAGTACTGACAGAAATTGATCTGAGAAATATTTAAGATGAAATGGTTTCTGTGTAAAAAACCATTTCATCTCCTTAATTAACTAAACCTCTTATTTTAATGACAAATAACCTACTTTATCAATTAATGCCTGTCCTTCTGCCGAGAGAACAAAGTTGACGAATGGTTTCACGCTGGCTTCCTTCTTGGCATCGTAATAAAAATACAGCGGTCTTACTATCGGATATTTACCAGCTTTGCTGTTGGCTACAGTAGGTTCCACATAATTTTTACCTCCATCAAAGGATACCAATATTTCTTTCACATTTTTTGTTACATAAGCCATTCCAACGTATCCGATTGCACCGGGGGTCTGACTGATTGACTGTATGATTGCGCCGGTAGCGGGCATACTCAGAATACCTGATTTGTAGTTTTTGTTTTTCAATACATGTTCCTTGAAGAATTCGTAAGTACCGGATGTTGTTTCGCGTGAATAGGCTGTGATAGTTAAATCAGCGCCTCCCACCTGTTTCCAGTTAGTGATTTTTCCGGTGAAGATAGCTTCAAGCTGTTCGCGTGTAAGTTTTGATACTTTATTGGAAGGGTTCACGATTACTGTAAGCGCGTCTTTAGCAATAATTACTTGTTTCGAAGTTTTTCCGCCGTTCTGCATTTTCATTTTCTCATCAAACTTTATACTGCGCGAAGCCATTGCAATATCTGTTGTGCCTTCAATAAGCGCTGCAAATCCGATACCCGAACCGCCACCGGTTACAGTTAACTTTGCAGACGGATTTTTTTTCATATATACTTCTGCTTCTTTTTGAGCCAAAGGAAGAACTGTGTCTGAGCCTTTAATTTTTTGTGCCATTGACATCGAAGCAATTATGGCAATCATTGCAAGTGATAGAAAAAATCTTTTCATAATCTTCTTATTTTAATAATGATGTTATCTGATTAATAATCTATTGTTTTTTGTTAGTACAAAATTAGTTTCATGATATTACAATCCTGTTACAGATATGTGAAGTTCCGATTAATATCAAAGGGTGAAAAAACGAGAGTAAATACAACCGGATTATTGGTTCGGAATATGTTTACTCCCCGTGTGATTGTCAGAATTTATATTGCAGTCGTAAGGTAAAGGTATTGTCTTTTTGATCGGAGGTGAAGGCGGCCAGTGCGGAAGTGGTTTCGTTTTTTACAAATTCATAATAAGCTTGTAACCGCAGGCTTGGGTGGATGCGCCACAATAGGCCAAGACCCAGTGTGCTGTACTTAACATCGGCCTTATTGGTCGAAACTCCTCCGGAATACGCGCTTCCGAGTTCATTGCCGCTAACTGCTGTATTCGGGTCGTAAACGTCATACTTCACCACAGCCGAGAAAGGAATTTGACCGATATCCTGAATCAGGATGGCATACCATCCGTTCATCGGACGTATATAGGTGTCGTATGCATTAGTGCCCGATGGTATTGATGAACGATTTGGGCTGGCTGTGCCCGACGAGCTGCCCGGCTGTGTTCCCCAGATATATTCTCCGCGCAACTGTGTCATTCCCACGGGCGATTCGAAGCTCAGCTGTCCGTCAAATCCGATATATTCGCGCTTTGCAAACTGACCAATGTTTTCATCGCTCGTATTTGCGACAAAACCGCCATCACTCATGGAATACACTTTGGCTGTGGTCTGATATACGCCTCCATTGTAATACGATGCTCCCAATCCCCAGCGGGCGGTATTGCCAATCGGCTTTGTGGCAACAATATGCCCGATAAAGTCTTTGCGGTTATCCGTTTCGGGATTGATGGCATTACCGGCAAACAGACCACCTTCGAACTTCAGAAAATTGAAAGAAGACGTTGCGGCAGGTTGCAATATCAGCATCCCCCCTAAATCAGTCTCTTCGGGGAATAACTGGTTGACAATTCGCGAGCGTTCGGGCGATTCGAGAAGAGAGGATGAATATGAAATCTCGTTTCCAAACGGACGATCGAAAATACCGGCTCTGAATGCTGAGGTTTTTAACCACGGAGCTTTTACATTAAGATAAGCCTCTTTGAGCTGTACGGTTGCTCCGGAAAGCCCCGGTTTGTCAATAATGTTCAACTGAAATACTCCAGAAGCCAAATCACCGGCATCATAGGTGAATTTCAAACGTCCGCGACGAATACCGATACGGTTGAATGATTTGGTGGCATCTGTATTGGCTGTACCCACTTTCAGGGCAGCAGCTTCTTCGCCCCACTGATACTGTGGCTGAATGTAACCGGTAATCTTCAGGTTATTCAGCTTTGAAATGGCTGCGTCCTGTGCTTCCACTTTTTGCTGAACTTGTTCGAGCGGAGTTAAATTTTCATCCTGCGCTGTGGCGGAAAATACCGATGCTGCAATTGCAACGGTGTAAAGAATACTTTTTAGTCTCATACTTTTATATTTCATTTTAGTGAATTGTCTTTATATAAGTAATTGCTTTCGGTTGAATTTCGTTCAAAATCAACTTCAGTGATATAATTTTCACGACACAAAATTAGGCTTACGATATTACAGAAATATTACACAAACATTAAAAAGAAAAGAAGGCTGAAAACCGGTATTGAATTGTATCGGCCGGAGTAGCCGTCCGGGAGACAAACAAAAAATTCCCTGCAACTATTTGTAGCAGGGAATTTAATATCGGAACTGAATGGAATGATTTATTTGTGCAATGAGAAGACAAACTCCAGACCACCGGTTGATTTATTGTGAACTGATATTGTTCCGGAGTGAGTTTCAACTCCGTTTTTCACAATCGAAAGCCCTAAGCCCGTACCACCCGTTTTACGCGAGCGACCTTTGTCAACGCGGTAAAAACGATCGAAAAGATAGGGCAAATGTTCAGGGCTGACGCCTGATCCGTTATCGGAGTACGAGAAATGATAGAATCTGTCATCCTCACCCGTCAACGCGATATTTATTTTTATGTTTTTACCCGCGTAGGCGATGGAATTATCCACCAGATTGCGGAATATGGAATATATAATCATTTGATTGCCACGCAACCACACATCTCCGCCAAACGAGGTATCAATGGTAATGTTTTTTTCATGAAGGATAATGTCCAGATCATCAGTTACATTCTCTACTATTTTATTTATACTGACAGGTTCCATTTCAATAGAATGAGGGGCTTCGTTCATTTGATTAAGCAGCAGAACATCCTGCAACAGTTGATTCAGTCGCACAGCCTGTGAATGGCTTCGTTTTATGAAGAAATCTCGACGCTCGGGCGTAATATCAGGATTGTTGTAAAGCGTTTCCATGTACCCGATGATGCTGCTCAATGGCGTTTTAAGTTCATGTGCCACCTGCTGGGTCAGTTTCCGGCGAACCAGTGAATTTTGTTCGGCCTGCTCATGTCGCATCTTGATAGTAAACCTGTTTGAGAAATAAAACAGCACTCCAACAATGATAAAGGTAAGTACCAGCCAGAAATACAGGAAAAGATTATCGGGAGAAAGAAGCGACGAAATGGTCATGTTGTAGGGAAGTGATGAGCGCACGTAACAATTGCCAAATCGCGTTGCATGATAATAATAAGGCTTGTTGTTGGTTTTGGACATGCGTATGTCCGATCCGGAGCCTTTTTTGCGGGCCTCCATCACTTCTTTGCGCGACAGATGATTATCCATTTTGGCCACATCACGAGCTACGTCATCATACACAACTCTTCCCGAAAGGTCGATTATCGTTATCCGTTCATCTTTGAAAGTGGAATTTTTGATCAGGGAATCGAGATGGTTTAGCGAGCCTTCGGAGTGTTCCAGAAAATAAAAAATAGCCGCGTTGGTATCTTCAAGTCTCATATCCAGCACATCGGCCTTGTATCTTTTTTCTCTTTCGTACTGAAAGGCTAGTACCGAAATGGAAAATACCAGAAAAATAGGCAGATAATACCGGATAAACAGGGTTTTGGTGTT
>JAFNAU010000185.1 GCA_017860335.1 Bacteroidota bacterium | reverse complement strand
GAACCAGTACCAAAAATCATCGGATGTCATTATTCTGATTGGTCCTGAAGGTGATTTCAGTCCGGAAGAAGTACAAAAAGCAATTACAAACGGATACAACCCCGTTTCGTTAGGCAGTAGTCGTTTACGAACCGAGACAGCCGGTTTGGCTGCCTGTCACACGGTAGTGATGATGAACGAATAAAAAATGCTTATATTCTGAAATGATTATTTATGTGCAATCGGATCGGCATTTCCATCCGGGTCATTTTTTACATAGCCGTCTGTTCCAATATTTCCAAGCAGTAAAAGTCCGCAAACGTGAGGTGTTGCCATCGAAGTACCGCTCAGTGTAGCATAAGCACCGCCTTTGTAGGTTGAGTAAATTGATGAACCAGGGGCGCAGAAGTCAACCGGCGGATTGCCGAAATTGCTGTATGAAGCCCACAAGTCGCCAGTACCCATTGCTGAGATGGTATAAATGTTTGTTCCATTAATTTGGCATTAGCTGCGACATAATCAACACCTGCAATGATAGCAGAATAGGCTCCGGTACCTCTTCTGTTTAAAACTTTAACCGGAACAACGGTTGCACCAGCAGCAACCCCAATGACACCCTGGCCGTTATTAAGAGCGGCAACAATTCCGGCACAGTGAGTTCCATGTCCATTATCGTCATCGGGAGTAGCGGTTGTTGTAACGAAATTTTTACCCTTAGTCTGATCTACTTTCAAATCCGGATGATCCATATCAATACCGGTATCAATGATCCATGCAGTTTTACCTGTACCGTCTGTACTTCCACCTATACGGGTAATACCCCACGGAGTTGACTGGGCAACCGGAGTTGCAGGTTTTCCGCTTATTGATACTTCGGGCAACCCGAAGTTGACCATCATATCCGGATAAACACCTTTCACAGCCGGTGACTTGGCCAGTTCGGCAGCTTCGGCATCAGTCAAATCAATAGCTACTCCTTTCAGTGCAGTTGCATAAGCTAACTCAGGTACTCTCATTTGAATGTTCGAAGAGCTTAGAATTTCCTTAGTCATAGTCACTACATTTTCAGGAGTAATTACGGTGTTACCCGACAGTGAAGCAATTCTCGCAGCCTTTTTAATGCCAACAGAATTGTAAACAACAACATACTTACCCGGAATGCTCTGTGAACTAACTTCAGGAACTTCCGTTACAACTTTGCTCAAATCGTTCAGTTTTTCATTTTGACAGGATATCAGCAATGTTGCAGATATCACGATAAATAATAGTTTCTTCATTATTGTGAGTTTACAGTTAATAAATAAAAGAATATATTTTGCAAATATAATAATATGTATTTAATGTCAAAGTAATTTAACTGTAATCATACAAAAAAAATTCTTTACTCAATTTGTTTATATAAAAAGATAGAGGTTTCTGAATTCAGAAACCTCTATGACCAACTAAAAAAATCACAACAAAATCAATCTGTTATTTTACGAAAAAGCTTTGTTTCAGCAAATCGCTATCTCTGGAAGATGAACCGACCATCACAATAAACTCGCCGGGTTCAACAACCGGATTTAATTTTTTGTCAAGAAACATCAGTTTTTCAGGTGTAATGGAGAATGTAACAGTTTTTGTTTCACCTGCTTTAAGCGATACCCGAGCAAAATCTTTCAGTTCTTTCACCGGACGGGTAACCTGACTGAATTTGTCGCGGATATACAACTGCACAATCTCAACTCCATCGCGCGTGCCGCTGTTTGTCACATCCAGACAGACATTAATATTGCCGGTTTGAGGAATTGTGGTTTCAGAAAGTTTCAGGTTGCTGTATTTGTAGGTAGTGTAGGAGAGTCCGTAGCCGAACGGATAAAGCGGTTCGCTCGATGTAATGACATATGGGTGAAAATACTGTGAAGGTTTGTGATTGTAAATCATCTGTAACTGGCCTACGCTGCGTGGCATGGTAACCGGCAGTTTTGCTGAAGGATTGATTTTCCCGTAAACAATTTCGGCAACCGCCTGTCCGCCATACATGCCTGGTTCCCACGCTTCTATTACAGCAGAAGCCTGATTGGCCTGTTTCTCTATACTAAGTGGCTTTCCGGACACGAGTATCAGAATTGTCGGTTTACCTGAGGCTGAAATTTTTTCGATCAGTTCATTCTGCAATCCTACCAGATCAAGATCGGAGCGGTCGGTGTCTTCGCCGCTTGTGCGCTCCGTCCAGCGAAAACGCATCATATAATCACCAGCCACTACAATATTCAGATCCGATTTCTGAGCTTTTGCAATAGCTTCCTTAACTTTTTTCGGGTTCATATTGCGTGGATCCCAACCCTGATCGACAAAATCAAAGTTGGTTTCGGGCGAAATCATTTTCAGCCCTTCGAGGATTGTTATCACATTTTCATCTTTCTGAACAGCGCTCCAGTCACCCAGAATATTCATGTCGTTGGTATTGATGCCTGTAACGAGAACATTCTTGTATTTGTTCGTCAGTGGAAGTATTCCATTGTTTTTCAGGAGTACTATGCTGTTTCGCGATGCTTCGAGAGCAGTAGCCCGGTGTTCGGGATTCAGGCGAACTTTCATCGACTGTTTTTCGTCGGCAAACGGATTTTCGAACAGTCCGAGGCGGAATTTAATATCCAAAATTCGCCTTACCGACTGGTCGATGCGAGATTCGGGTATTCGCCCTTCTTTCACTAGCTCTGTTACCAGTTCATTCCAGTGAATGCCGTGCATATGCATATCCATTCCAGCCATTATGCTTTGATAGAAAGCTTCTTTCAGGTTTTCGGCAGTGCCATGCAAGTCGGACATGTGTTCTATGTCCATCCAGTCGCTCACGATAAATCCTTTGAAGCCCCATTCTTTTCGCAGGACATCATTCATTAACCATTCATTGGCATGGCAAGGAATTCCGTTCAGTTCATTGTGAGCAGTCATGAACGACATAGCTCCTGCATCTGCTCCTGCCTTAAAAGGTGGAAAGAACACCTCGCGAATGGTTCGCTCCGATAAGTCTGTAGGTGCACCGTTCGTACCGTTAAGTGGCTCACTTCCACCTACGAAATGCTTGACACAGGCCAATACATTCTCGTTGCTGTTCAGATTTCCCTGATAACCCTTCACCGTTTGTTCACCCAGACGTGATACCAGATATGGATCCTCGCCATAGGTTTCACCTACACGACCCCAGCGTTGGTCACGGGCTACTTCTACGTTCGGGTTAAACGTCCAGTGCATATTCATAGCGCGCATTTCTTTGGCTGTCTGACGAGCAATTTTGTAAGCCATTTCTGTGTCGAACGATGATGCCAGACCGATATTGGTAGGATATACAGTATTATCAGGAGCATTGGCATTGCCATGAATAGCATCAATTCCAAACAAAATGGGTATTTGCAGCTTGCTTTGCATAGCCAGCGACTGGAGGTAATTGGCTTCACTGAGGGTCAGTACATGAAGAAACGAACCAATTAATCCGTTTTTTGTCCAATCCTCTACATTTTTATGGGTAAATCCGGGGTAAAACGCACTGGCAGTGTTGGTTTTCAATTCTTCTTTGCTCAGATTGGCAACAGCGGTTTTAATGTGTTCTATACCCACAAACTGGTTCATCTGACCTACTTTTTCCTCGAGCGTCATGCGGTTGAGAAGATCGTCAATTCTTTTCTCAACCGGAGCATTAGGATCTTTGTAGAGCGGTTTTTTATCGGCTGCTTTGAGGCTTATATTCATGGTGAATATTAAACTTAATGAAATAACTAATGTTCTCATACATAATGATTTAATAGTTGTCAGTTCTGAAAGGTACCACCGGTAGTCCGCGAGTGTTGGCCAGATTTCCAGGCTGGAAATTGCGGAAACAGTAGCGCGCGGCAATCGGATTTTGAATTTTCTCACTGGAAAGAATTATTTTCAGATTATTGTCGAGTTTGGCGGTAGCCGGAATAAAGATTTTATCGCTTCCGCAAATTTCAAATCCCCTGATGTCGTTTTCTCTGCTGAATCCATCCTGAGCATAACTGAAGGATAGAATTATTTTTCCATCTTTGATTTTCATTGATTTGAATTCGGGTCCATGGGCAACAATACTTCTCAATTCATAAGTTTGATTCAGAGCAAGATAAGCCAGCCGTTTTCCCACATCGGTTTTATTTTTCGGATGAATATTTGTTTTTTCATATTCCTCCACCAAATCATTTGTGGATATCATTCCGCTGTTCGGGATGATGGATTGAGCTTTGAACTGTGCTTCCCGCAGCAGCGCACCCGAAATCCCAGTTTCGCCATCGCCATATATCCAGGGTGCAATTTCGGCATAATAGAAGGGAAGATTATTGTTTTTCCAATCTTTTCTCCAAAGTTCAACCATCGCAGATAAACGCTTTGCATAATTATCATGTTTACCCACGTTCGATTCGCCCTGATACCAGATAAAACCTTTCAGTGTGAAGTTTGACAGTGGTTTTAGCATGCCGTTGTACATGAGCAAAGGTCGTTTCCATTCCTGTTCGGCTTCAATACCTTTTTTGGTGAGATCAATATCGGGATAAGTTTCCAGGATTTCGCGGTTGGTCCAGCTTTCGACACGCGACCCTCCCCAGCTGCAAACAATAATTCCCAC
Source organism: Bacteroidota bacterium (assembly GCA_017860335.1). Lineage (GTDB taxonomy): Bacteria > Bacteroidota > Bacteroidia > Bacteroidales > Paludibacteraceae > UPXZ01. The sequence goes on along the minus strand of JAFNAU010000185.1, from coordinate 5,593 downwards.
AGGCACATTCAGTGTATTGTAAAGCATTTGAGCAAAATGATAAGCTGTAGCGCTGAACAAGGGTGCGTTGTTCGGATTGCTTAGCATCCATTTACCCGGACAGGTTTCCTGAGGTTCGTATGCAGGAGTTTTAGGGACAACGGCAAAACGAATTCCTTTGTTTTTCCCGGACAGGGCTATAGTTTCGTTTGCGTCCTGAATCGGACAGTTCCAAAATCCGTTCAACGGCATTTCCATATTGCTCTGACCAGATGCAAGCCATACTTCACCGATCAGTATATTTTTCAGCGTCAGCGTTTCACCATCCGAAAAGGCGATGGTCTGAGGTGTAAATGAAGCTTCGGGTGTTTGGATTTTGGCTAACCAAAACCCTTTGTTATCCGTTTTCACGATGGGCAGAGGTAAAAGCCGAAAGAATGATTAATACAATAAATTTACTTTTCATTGGATTATAATTTGTTCTTAATTATAAATTTACCAGGTTAGTTACGTTTTTTCACGCCATAAAATTAATGTAAAAAAAACTATTTTATCTGTGGGTCGTGGTTCAAATGATTGCTTACATTATTCAGATTACCTTTTCTGATGGCATCGCGGCCTAAGAGTCCCCACTTTTTTATCACATCGTCAGCCCAGTTGCCTTCAGACGAAGCACGGGGAAGGAGCTCCGTCGCCCGATGCTTCCATTCCAGCACACTCAGAAACGAAAACGGGAATTCCCGTTGCAATCGCTTCGTCGGTACGGTCGCGCAACCACTTTTTGTGTGTCCCTGCATAGAAATGCATGGTGTACATAATATTATTCTGTCCTTTGATTGGATTTTCTGCAACCAGATGCAGGTCCTGATCCCAGTGTGGCGAACCAACCAGAATGATATTATCCGGATCGATGGCACGGCCATTAAGGTGAAAAATTCTTTGGCTTCTGCGGTATGAATTTTATGACTGTGGAAATCAATTATCACATAAATTCCGCATTTTATAGCTTCATCAATCACCGTGGTCATACATTTCAGTGCAAAATCGGGATTTTCGAGGTACGAATCGTCGAGCCCAACACCCATTGAAGCACGTATCACATTACATTTCCAGTCTTTGACGAGCCAGGATACCGCTTTTTTGTTATAGTAACGCGGCCAGAGATTGTGCCAGCCAAAACTTGCTCCCCGCAACATAACGGGTTGATCTTGCTGGTCGACAAGTTGCGTCCCTGTAACTTTCAGATTGCCGTGAACAGCCACAGAAGTATTCCGGGGCGCTGTGAAAGACGAAAATGTTAAAATGGAAACCAGTGATAACGTGATTAAAAGAAAGTGTTTCATTTTGAAAGAATGGTATTAGTATTTTCTGTAAAAATTTGTGTTTCACTTAAATTATTCCTGACCGAAGCGTTCCATGATTTCAAAACACATCCGGCTGTTGTGATAGGGACATTTCCAGATACCGGCTTTGTCGTCGCGGCGGTTGACGGTTCCGTCGCTACGGATGCTCCAGAACCATTCACCGTTTTGTTTATCCAACAGATTGTCTTTTATGTAATCAAAACACGCGATAGCTTTGTCGAGCGAACTTATGTCGTTATAATATTGATAGTGATTCAATAGACCCACAACCGTTTCAGCCTGAACCCACCAATGACGGTCTCTGTCTTCATCTCCGGAGTTTTTTTCTTTTTCATAAATCATGTTGTTATCCGGCTGAAATCCTTCAAGTGATGCCCGAATGATATGAGGAACAAGTTCTTTTACTCTGTTCTGGATTTTTTCATCACCCAAAACCTGCGCTGCTTCGTACAATAACCATGAAGCTTCAATATCATGTCCGTAGGATATAATTTCAGACTTGTCCGTCCAGTTCATATCAAAGAACAGGTTCAGATGATAATTGTCCCGATTGATGATTTTATCCAGAAATAATTCAATCAGGTTTTGAAGTTGATGTTTCAACTGTTCATTTTTCCACACCCGGTAAAGATTAGTGTAGGACTCCAGAATGTGGAGGTGAGTATTCATCGTTTTCTCCACATTTTCATCCTTTTCGCTCAAGCGCATATCGGCAATTGGTTGCCAGTTTTCGGTAAACGCTTCGAGATAACCATTTCCCTGTTTATCAAAGCTGTATTTTTCGATGTCAAAAAATATCGCTTTGGCACATTCGAGGGCTTCATTGTCGGAAGTAGCCCGGTAGTATTCACTCAAACCGTAAATGGCAAAACCCAGTGCATAAATCTGTTTTTTTGTTTCAAGAGGTTTTCCGGTATAGTCGAGCATCCAGTAAATACCTCCGTCAGTGTTATCGTAAAAGTATTTCAGTAGATAATCTTTGGCTCTTCTGGCAGTAATGAGATAGCTTTTTTTCCCGAAAATGCGGTATGCGGCTGCAAATGTCCACAAAATACGGGCATTCAGTACGGCTCCTTTCGGGGCATCGGGAATAATCTCACCTTCGCCGGTTATACGGCCATAGAAACCACCATGCTCATTATCAACCATTTTCGACAACCAGAAGGGACTGATGTTTTCCGTGAAAATTTGTTCAGCCTCTTTGAGTAATCTTGCAGTGTTACTTTGCATTTTCACGTCTTTTGTTCAGTTCTTCAGCTATTTGCTTCACTTTATCTTCAGTGAGCGGGTATAGAAGCATACCTACAGCAGCCAGCAACGCGCAAATTGCCGGGAATACACTCAACATGAGTCGTTCGCCAAGGATAGTTTGCGGCAATTGTGTGACAATATCCGGATTGTATTTGAAAATAGCCAGTATCCAGCCTCCAAGAGCTGCTCCCAATGCCCAGCCCAGCTTTTGCGACATGGACGATGAGGAAAAAATCAATCCTGATGCACGGCGGTTGGTTTTGTATTCCTGATAATCGACAATGTCCGAAAACATGCTCCAAAGCAGTGGCAATACATATCCTGCGCAAACAGAAATGAGTACCTGAAGGATTAATATCAGGGTTACATTATTGGGGATAAAGAAAAACACAATACTCAGTACGGCAGCAATAACCATGGCAAGCATATAAGTATTGCGTTTGCCGAAGCGGGCCGAAACCGAAGGTGCCAGTACGACTCCGACAATATTGGCTGCCTGACCAACCAGAAAATAAATGGTAGCTATATCCCAGCCAAATAACGGCGCGGTGTAATTACTTCCCACATAATCGCGGAAATAATAAATAGCCACGCCATCGCGTACAGCGTTGAAAAGCAGAGCAGCCAAACCCGTGCCGACAAGTATCCACCAGGGTGAATTGTGTAGCAAATGCTGCAAATCCTGTTTAACCGATATATTTTCGTTTTCTTCTTTGCTGACTGCTTCCACACGTTCGCGTGTAAAACTAAAACACAGGAAAAACAGGACAGAACAGATAACACCTATCACAAGTACGCCTAAGGTCCAACCAACCGGAGAACGCATTTTCGGATCGGGGGACATAACGCCGAGCAAGGATGCATAAGGCACATTGATAAGTGAATATACAATCATCATGAGCGAATAGGTGATGTATGCATAAATAAGTTTGCCTGTCTGTCCGAAATCAGGAACGAAAAATGTTATGACTCCCATAACGGAAAAAGGTATGGCAAACCACAGCAGGTAAGGACGGTATTTACCCCAGCGGGTTTTGGTGCGATCGGCCATGATTCCTACACCGATATCGAAGAATGAGTCCCAGAGCCGTGCTACGAGAAACATGGTTCCGGCAGCTGCCGCTGAAATTCCGAATACATCGGTATAGAAAAACAATGAATACATCCCGAAGATTTTCCAGAACATGGATGATGCCATGTCGCCAAATCCATAACCTGCTTTTTCTTTAAACTTAATCTGTGCCATTGGTATCAGTTATTTATTGAACTTTTAAATTTTTGTCAATCAATTTGTTAATTGCCTGAACAGATGCTGTTGTTGTCAGACCATCTTCAGGCGTATTCAGGCAGTAATCCACCAGTCTGTCGATAGTTGTGGTAGCTACATGCATGCGGGTGTCCGACGAAGCGTAATAAATAAACACACGACCGTCGTCATCGGCAATCCAGCCATTCGAAAACAATACGTTTGATACATCACCCACACGTTCTCCTTCTTCGGGTGCCATGAAATATCCGCCCGGTGCAGCTATTTGCAGGGTTGGATCTTCGAGTGAAGTCATGTACAAATATAATACATATCTCAGACCTGCAGCGCAATTTCTTACACCATGTGCCAAATGAATCCATCCGTACGGAGTTTTTATTGGTGCGGGTCCTTCTCCGTTTTTCACTTCCTTGATGGTATGATAAAAACGTTTGTCAATGATAATCTCCTCTGTTACAGCAGCATTTTCCATACTTTCGACCAGCGCCCAGCCAATTCCGGAACCTTTGCCGGTATCGATAAATCCATCCTGCGGACGGGTGTAAAGCGCATATTTTCCGTTGACAAATTCAGGATGAAGCACCACATTGCGTTGCTGACTGTCGGATTTCAGGTCGGGCAATCTTTCCCAGTGAATAAGATCTTTCGTGCGGGCAATGCCTGCTGCAGCAGTGGCTTTCGACAAATCGCCGTATGCAGCTGTAGGATCAGGCCTTTCTGCACAGAAAATGCCGTATATCCAGCCATCTTCGTGTTGTGTCAGCCGCATATCATATACATTGGTTGTCGAATTTTCAGTGTCGGGCATTAACACTGGATGCGACCAGAACCGGAAATTGTCAATGCCATTCGGGCTTTCGGCGATAGCAAAAAACGATTTGCGGTCATAACCTTCCACGCGGGCAACAATCAGGTACTTTCCTTCCCATTTTATGGCTCCCGAATTAAGCACAGCATTGATTCCGATTCGTTCCATCAACAACGGATTTGTTTGCTCGCAGAGATCATAACGCCAGTTGAGCGGAGTGTGAGCGGCAGTGAGTATTGGATTTTTATATCGTTGATACCATCCGTTAGTATTTCCTACAGGGGTATTTTCTACATTCAGGAATTTTTCCTGATTTTCAAACAGCTGCTTTATTTTATTATTAAAATCATTCATCTTGTATATGTTTTATTTGTATAAATTTTGAACATCTTTACAAAACAGAGTTTTTGAATTCAAATAGAATTTCTTAAAATCCGCTTCGGATATTTGACCTGGATAGGGTGCATAGTAATGATTCTCACGGTCATAAGCATTTCTCCAAACCAGTACGTAACTTACAGGGTATTTTTCAGCAATAGGTAAAAGTACATTCGTCCACCAGTCGGCAATTGGTATGGCTTCCAGACCTGTTTCGGTAAGTGCTATGGGTTTATGACGTTTTTTACCTTCTTCGGTCATGAATGTCAGGATGGTGTTGAGTGCTTTGGTGTATGCCTCAGTACCCTTTTCGTTATCGCGGTGGTAACCGTCAAGACCAAGAATGTCAACATATTCGTCGCCAGGATAAAACTCCAGATATATATCACCCGGACCCTGAATGTCGGGAGAGTAGGCGAACAGCAGATTGTTCAGTCCTTCGTTTTTCATGAAACGGTAAGTCATAATCCAGAGTTGTTTATATTCTTCGGCAGTGCAGTTTCCTTTTCCCCACCAGAACCAGCTTCCGGTGTGTTCGTGCCAGGG
>JAFNAU010000028.1 GCA_017860335.1 Bacteroidota bacterium | reverse complement strand
ACTTCGCCCGGTATCCGGTTTTTATTGCGTCCGATGGTTGATGAAAGTAAGATATTATCGGTAGCTCCCACACAAATCAGATCATCGATATTCATTATCAAAGCATCCTGTGCTATTCCTTTCCAAACTGACAGATCACCCGTTTCACGCCAGTAAACATAAGCCAGCGATGATTTCGTACCGGCTCCGTCGGCATGCATGATGTTGCAATACTCCGGATCATTTCCCAGAATATCAGGAATTATTTTACAAAATGCTTTGGGATATAGCCCTTTGTCAATATTTTTAATGGCATTGTGAACATCTTCCTTTGAAGCCGAAACGCCTCGGAGATCGTATTTTTCGTTTGTCATTGGAGTGAAATTTTGAGTTGCAAAATTAGTGAAAATAAACAGGAACGTCAAACAATTTCATGTCTGACGTTCATTATTTGTATTTTGCATAAAAACAGATTATTATCACTTCCTGTAATAAGAATATCATCTGCCGCTGATCTCTATCAACTTTTTAATTTTAGAATTGAATCTTTTCTCGCTCAATAATTTTTCGAGGGTCAAATGCATGCGATAACACCAGAAATTCCTCGGATTGCTCGGTACATTAATCCGTTCGGCGTTCGGATATTTGTAACGGAGCTTTTCATCCATTGACATCCAGTCCTGCCAGGGCAATATAACAAGCATCGCTGATGATTTCAGATGCTGTTCCACTATTTTCTCGGCGATAAATGGCGTACATACTTCGGGAGCCGGTCCGTTTATACATAATGCATGGTTATAAAACCTCTGCGTAATCGCCGCGTCTTCTTCCCACCAGGCTCGTATAGGACTCATATCATGTGTTGAAGTAGTACAAACCGACAGATAGGGAGCATCAGCAGGCATGGCAAATTCTGTATTCGGTTTTTTAGGCATTCGTTGTATTTCGAGACTGAGGATTTCGAGCCGGTTTATTACCTCCGGCACCGAGTCAGGCACCATTCCCAGGTCCTCACCGCATACAAGCATATTGGTAGCTGCCAGCAACGCCGGAAGTTTCTTCAATGCCTGTTCTTTCCAGAATTCGGTATGGCGGTGATAAAAATATTCCACATATATCCGATCCAGTATTTTTCGAGTATCATCCGGCAGATCCTTGAATGTCTGCGAACTGTGCATGGAAATGCGCGGATGGTACAGGTTATGATATTCTTTATCCCTCACAAACAGCACTTCACAATGGAGAGCATAAAGCCCGTCGCGAATGGCAACTTCTTTGGTCGTGAAATTATATCCAAGCGCGGCAAAATGGGCTTCGATTTTCTTTTGAGTGTCATATTCGGGTTTGAACTTGAAATTCTGCCAACCATCGGTCAGCAGGTACTCATGCATCACGTCATCAGCGTATTTTCCAAACACGGCACGAACTACATGTTCGCGGAGATACGGTCGCAGAAAACGGTTTTCGTCCCACCAAAGTCCGCATGTCTGTAAGTCCTGTACACTGTAAGGCAGAGCTGGGCTGAAATTTCCGGCAAGCGCCCACACGTCTTTTTCAGGTATTTCCCATATCCGGAAAAATCCAAGTATATGATCAATCCGATAAGCATCGAAATACTCCATGAACTTACGGAATCTGTTTTGCCACCACTGATAACCGTCCTTAGCCATTTCATCCCAGTTGTAAGTCGGGAAACCCCAGTTTTGTCCCGTCACGGAAAAATCATCGGGTGGAGCTCCAGCTTGCATGTTCGTATTGAACAACTGTGGTTCGACCCAGGCATCCACACTTCGGGGACTCACACCGATAGGAATATCGCTTTTCAGGACTACGCCCTTATTACGGGCGTAATCATGAACTTCAATAAGTTGTTGGTGTAAATGATACTGGAGGAAATAAAACAATGCAATTTCATCATAGTAGGGAGTTCTTTCTGAGGCAAATGCTTCTATTTCATTCTGTTTGTAGATGTTGAATTCATTCCATTTGCCAAATTCGGGCGTTCCATTCTTATCCCGCAGGTATGAGAAAACCGCATAAGGCACGAGCCAGCTTTTATTCGCTTCAAAAAACTGTTTGTAATCGTCCGAGGCAAAAACAGCCGGGCTTTCTTTCGGATAAATCAGTTTGAAATACTTCCATTTTTCGTTCAGTACATTCTGATAATCAGAAAAACTATTTTCGTTGAGTTTCTTTTTTATATTCTCAAAATAAGCGATATCTTTTTTATATTTCAGTGCTCCAAGTCTTTCCAGTCGCAGATAAACGGGATGCAGAGCATACACCGAAACAGCGTTGTAGGGATATGAATCATAATTGGTGTGATTCAGAATGGTATCGTTGATCGGAAGAGTCTGTATGATGTGCTGTCCGGTTTGTTTCGCCCAGTCGACCATTTTTTTCAGATCGAGCAATTCACCAATACCAAAACCTTCCTCACTGCGTAGTGAAAAAACCGGAATGGCAACTCCTGCCGTTTTCCAGGAGGGTATTGTACGGATAAAATTTTCGTCGGTTACGATGGTAAGTTTCCCCTTCTCTGCATTTTCCACTCTCCGGTTAGGACCACCACCCCATGCCAGTACCTCATCTGTCTTTGTATCTACAATTAAGTATTTATATTCCAGCGGAAAGGTAATGTCTTTGGTATTGAGAGCAACAGACCAAAAAGGGAAGTTCGATTCGTTCAGCCGTATTTTCCTGCTTACATCCCAGTTTCCAAGCACTGACTGATTTCCTATGATGGCAAAATGGCGGTCAGGTTCCATTTGAGGACAATTGATCCGAAGGACGAAATTGGTATTCTCCGACTGCGGAGTTTTTGTGGCTTTTTTTCGCTTAAAAAAACAATCGGTAAAAGCTACTGTATTGAATGCACTATCTCCGTTTCGAGTTCGTCGGTTATCTTCTATTGTTATAAACGGTTCCTTTGTGGGTATTGAAATTTTCCGAAGATTACCAAATTCATTTTCGAATGTTTTATCCTGTTTCAGGATAGAATAACGATAATTAATTTCACCCGGATTATCCTCAAAATGCACATCCACAACCCACAGATTTACGTTTTCACATTTCATTTCATGTCGGCTAAAATGCAGTTCATCTTTATATAATTGTAGATATATCGATTGTCCCCAGAGAGTCTGGTAATTGAGTCTGAATTGGATCTTCATAGGAATGGATTTTATTAATGAGTACAAATTTACTAAATTTAGGCACCCGGCAGTAAATATAACACACCAACAATAAAAATGATTACTAAAACGTTTGCGAAAGAAAAAACCTTCTGAAATGTATTGTTTCAGAAGGTTTTTTACTGAGGTACTTGGCGGATTCGAACCGCCGTATACGGTTTTGCAGACCGGTGCCTAGCCACTCGGCCAAAGTACCCTGATTTTGGACTGCAAAGATAGTACTATTTTGTAATATGTCAAAATTTCAATTCGGTTTTTTGCTGTGAACTGAATTCCGGATACAAAAAAACACAGACTTCGATACCCTCTGATCTGCGTTTTCTGTCTCATATAGAGTTACTGTTCCGACAAAAATTCCTACTTGTCATCTTCAGGCGGTGGTGGAGGCATATTTTTTGGCATATTCTGCAGCAATTTTCTTTTGAATTTCCGTTCTGCCTGATAATAGTTGAATAAAGTTTCGGGTTTTAATAATTTTCTGAGTTTCAGATGATAATTTTTCAACAGTTGAGCATGTGATATTTCTGAGTTTACAGCTTTATCGTTCAATTCGGAATAATTAATTTCCGCACCACCTTGTTTTCTTTCTCTTGACAACCGGAAGAATTCTCTGTCTTTTTCATGGAGTTCCCATATTGCTTTCTCATAATTCAGAAAAACTGGTTTCACTTCATTTATTTCTGCTGGTGAGAGTTCAACCTCCTTCATCATAAACTGCCACTTTCTTTCGTGCATTTCCTTAACATTGGGTCGACCGCGCTGTCCGGTTTCTGCCTCTATTGCCAGCGACAATAGCAATAAAGCACTCAGCAGGATGTATTTAAAATTTCGCATATCGGTTATTTTTATTTATTTACGGTATTGTGGTCTTCAAGATAGTAGTAAAGCATAGATGTTTCGTCAACCTGTGACAGCACATACGATTCGTAATTATCCAGCTTTGATGTTCCTGAAAAAACAAATGTATATACTGGACCTAAAATGATTAAACCTGTAAAAGCAGCAGCCACAGCATACGCCCAGAGTCTCAGATGATGATGTTTCTTCTCTGCAGCAACTTCACCGACTTGCAACTCCAAACGGGTTGCAAAATCTTCAAAATAGTTTTCAGGAACCGTAAACGGCAACCTTTTATCCATTTCATCCAGCGATATGTTTTTCTTTTTCATCATACTTGTCAGACTCTTATTAACGATAAAGGTTTAAATATAACATTACATTAATCGTCATTTTCTTCGGTTAGAAAATGCTCAATTTTTTTTGTTGCATGATGATACGAAGCTTTCAGTGCTCCAACCGATGTTCCAAGTACTTCGCTCATTTCATCATACGAAAGATCTTCGTAAAAACGCATATTGAATACCAGTCTTTGCTTTTCGGGCAAGATAAGAATTGCTTTCTGCAACTGAAGTTGTGCTTCGTCTCCGTTGAAATAACTATCGGCCTGAAGATTCTGAAGCAATATATCTTCCACTTCGTCGAGTGAATTTATATTTTTCATCCTTTTATTGGCCAGAAAAGTGAGTGTTTCGTTGGTCGCTATCCGATAAAGCCAGGTGGAAACCTGCGATTCGCCCCTGAAACTGTCCAGCCCGTTCCAGGCTTTCATAAACACGTCCTGTAATATGTCGTTTGTATCATCGTGCGACAGCACCATTTTGCGGATATGCCAGTACAACCGCTCCTGATAAGAGCGAACCAACCCCGAAAAAGCATCTTTCTTGTCCTTTTCTGTAAGTAAATGGAATGTATTGCTGGCTGTATCCAATTTCCGGTTTTTTATGGGTTAGACTTTCTAAACTCCATTTGGTTTAATCGGAAAAAAATTATTGCGATTTTTTTAAAAATCACTTAATCCTTGAAGGTCTGAGTTTCATGAGAGCTATACCCACGATGATCCAGAAAAACTCACGAATGCGGGTGCAAAGTCCGATATATACTCCCAATCCGGCAGGGACATACAGTAAGCTCACAGCCAAAGCAAAACCACCTTCGCGTGTTCCCATCTGCATGGGTGCAAAAAAGAAAATATTAGCAACAAGAGTAGCAAATGAATAGATAAGAATACACTGAATAAATGTGATATCATAATTCATGGGGATAACCATAAAATACAACTCAAGACATGAAATGTAACGTGAAAGCAGCTCCACACCCAGTGAGAGGAAAAAATCCTTTTTCCGGTTTGTAAAAAGATCGGCAATCAGTTCATCCATTTCATGAAACCGTTCCTTGTTCTTATCCCGATAAATTCTGATCTTTTTTCCGAAAAAAGGAATCCGGCAGCCTATTGCCAGTGCTTTACGTATAATCCCTTTGGTATAAACGGTAAATGCCCAGTAAATAAGCAGTATGCTTCCAATAATCATTCCCCAAAGAATTATCTGTACTCCGGGTGGAATTTTCGGAATGATAAGCAAAAAAAGCGGAACAGAAATCATCCAGAAAAAGAAATGCGACACATAATGCATCATCACATAAAGCAGAACTGAAGAAGTGGCTTTGTGAGTTCCCAGATCGGGTTTAAGCTCGAGTGCTTTATAAGGTTCACCGCCTATGGCAAGTGGGGTAATGTAATTGATACTATATGCCGAAATAGTCAGTTTGAATAAATGCATGAGTGTTACACGCTTTGACTCTTCGCTGCCATCCCGTATGATGATCGCAAGTGATAAAGCGTTTGCCATGTAAACAAAAATCCAGACACACATGATAGCTACAAACCACCAGCCTGTTTTTCCGAGATTATCGACAATAGCCTTCCATCCCAGCTTGTAAGCCATAAAAAATAAGATCGCGATACCAATGACAAAAAAATAATCGCGAAATTTATTCATTTTTTTCGACATATCGAAAAATTTATTATTCAAGCGATTTACACATCTTCTCGTGTCTCAGCCTGATTATTTTATTAAGAATATTCAATATAATAATTACCCAAACCAGATATATCCAGACTGCATTGAGCAGTACCGACAAAAACAAAACTAATGAAAGTCCGTTAAAGGTCATCCAGTCAATCCAGTGCATCAGTTTGCGGCTTTCAGCTCTGAATTTCAACCGAAAGTCGTCAGGGATTTCCTCACCGTACTTTTCTTTCAAACCGGCCAGTAATTTCTGCAATTCCGGAGTTTGTTTTTCCTGAATGAGCGTATAGATAATGTAAAATTTTGAAAAGAAGCGATTTACACCCTTTGGCATGGCTGCCACACGGGCTTTAATACGTTCGGAGGACTCGAATTCTTTGCCTTTTTCCTTGCTGATAAAAAACAGGTGAAGCGTTTTGTAATAATCGGTCATGGCAGCCTGATTAAGGTGTGAAATCCCCATGGCAACTGCCGCAAGCCAAAACAACCAGGTGACACAATCCACGTTGAGGCGGTGCGCAAACGCAATGTAAATGAGCAAAAACCATAAGTCACCGGCAAAACCGTCGAGAATTCGTCCGATTTCGGATTTAATTCCGGTCAGACGAGCCAGCTGTCCGTCGACACAATCCAGGATATTGGCAACAATCAGCGAAACTATACCAACAATAGCGTAGGTGAGAGAATAAGGGAAAAACCACAAAACGCCGGCGACTGATCCCACAAATATGGAAAGAATGGTTATCATATTTGGGGTGATGCCTGTTCCGGTCAGTGCTTTTGCAATTTTGAAACCTATAGGGCGGTAGAAGACTCTGTCAAGATAATTTTCTGTTTCTATTGACTTTAATGAAGCTTCAAATTCTTTATTCATGCGTAAATTATTTGTTTTTTTAGTTATTACAAAACTTGTCCTGAAAACAGGAATTCGTTTCACAGTGTATTACAGATATATTTAGGCTTTATTTAAAAACTTAAATCAGAATATATTATAAACATTATGGCTATTCCCAAATTTCTCGATAATGTTGGCGATTGCAACAGACTCAGCATTCTGTAATTTGAACTGTTTGAACTGAGGATTATTCATTTCAATCAGAAAATCGTTCAGTTCGTACCTCAGGCCTTCACCGTCGAATTTGTAAAAGTACTTCCGGGTCTGGTTAAGATCTTCGTACCTCAGTTCGAAATACTCAGTTTTCCACCACGGAGCCGGCACATAGGCATATCCTTTTGTACCGCTGATAATCATTTCACCTTCTGTTTTCACACCCAGTCCCACTTTGAACGAGGCTGTAGCATGTTTATACAAAACAAGTCCTTTGGTATAAAGGTCAACAGCATTACTTCTGTACGAGAAAAAATGTATATCTTCATACTCCATACCGAGTATTTTGATGATTGGCAGCAACACATAGGAAGCCAGTTCATTCATACTGCCTCCCGCCTGTTTCGGATCAAGTTCACGCGCATTTGTACTGCAGAGCTTCGTAAACGACACATCAATATCCTTAATACTTCCTATCACACCGCTTTTCACGACCGTGATAAGATGTGCAAATCCGGGACAGTATGCTGTTTTGATGGCTTCCTTGAGCACAAGACCTTTTTCTTCGGCAAGCCGATACAGTTCTTCTGCTTCCTGAGCCGACAAAACGAGGGGCTTCTCACACAATACATGCTTGCCGTTTTCCAGGCAACGGCGGATGTAGTCGTTATGAGTATAATGCGGAGAAGTAATGTAAACGGCATCCACTTTCGAAATAAAATCATCGAAATCATCGCAACTGAAGCTGAGTTCATGCTTTTCGCAAAATGCCATTGCTGCTTCTGTATCAGGATTATAAACCCCTTTGACATCAATTCCGCTCACATATTTTGATTCGGGTATAAGCCTGTCGGCAATTCTGCCACTCCCGATAACACCAAGTTCGATAACAGACTGCGCTTCCATCCTGAGCTGAGTACTGGATACACCTTTTGTTCTCTCCAGGTACACCACCTGACAGTATTCACCCAGATAATCAAACTTGCCAAGCCAGTCGGAACCAATGGCAAAAACATCAACCTCATACCTCAATATATCGTCAATCTTTTGCCCTTCATATTCCTCAATAATAATTTCATCTGCAAAACCGGCATTTCGCACATCCTCTATTCGTTCCATCAAAGTACGGTGCACGTTCAGTTTGCCACGTCCCTTATCATAGTTTTCGGTAGTCACACCAACGATGAGATAGTCACCAAGTTCTTTTGCACGCCGCAACAGATTAACATGACCCTGATGAAAAAGATCGAAAGTACCGTATGTAATGACTTTTCTCATAATTTTCTTTTAAAAATAAAATCTGTAATTCATATTACAGCATCAGTCCCGTTGAATTATGACATTCAACAAAACCGGTGAATATAGGATTATTATAAATCTGATATTTTCAGCAGGTAAATATAGTGAAAAAATAAATCAACACGTATTTTTATGCTAAAAAACCAACTTTTCGGCTTTTACAAACTGCAAAGTTAGTATTTTTTAAATTTATTGAATCATTCATCACGCCTAAACTGACAGCGGTCAGCTCAATATGGAGATATTTCGGGGGACATCACAATGTAATTTAACTCATCTTACATTTTACGTCTCGTTTGTGGAGTCCCGGTAAATCACCTGAATGAATAACCACCGCTCATGGTAATCACCTCTCCGTTAAAATAGTTGTTTTCGATGATTAGTTTATATATTTCAGACAATTCCTCCGGGCTGCAAAACCTTCCGAGGGCTATCTTGCTTTCAATGCTTTTTCTGATCTCAGCAGGCTTGTTTTTTTGCCATTCTGTATCCACAAAACCGGGAGCAACCGCATTGACACGGATTCTATAAGGTTGCATGAACTTTACCAGATTTTTTACCAGCGAGTGTACTGCCGACTTGGTTACTCCATAAGCCAGCGAAACCGAATGGGCATATTCACCCATCAGCGAACCGGTAAACACCACATTTCCTCCGGATTGCAACTTGCCGCAAATACGCTGGAGCAGAAAAACCGGAAAATGAACATTAGCAAAAAACACCCGCTCCCACTCTTCCAGTGTCATTTGTTCGAAGGGTGTCCTGCAGGTCAGACCGGCATTGAACACTACCGAAAACGGATGAATATCGTCGGCATCGAGAAACGATGCAATCTTATCAATCGAAGATTTTTCGGAAATGTCAGCCTGCAGCACCTCCACTTTTACAGCATATTTACCACGTAATTCAGCCTGAACCGTTATCGCCTGCTGTTGGTCAGCACCGAAAGTGAGCAAAAGATTATAACCGGACTTGGCAAGAATTTCGGCAATGGCATACCCGATACCTTTTGTACCTCCGGTAATTAATATACATTTATTCATTAGTTTCTGATTGTGAGGTATATTACTGTGAATTTCCAAACTGAAAATACGTAAATCTTTGACGGTGCGATTGGTTGAACTGGTTTTAAAAAACCAGATGCAAAGTTAACGATTATTTTACGATTGAAACAGCTTTGTAACATAAAATAAAAATTTATTCAATTGATTCATCACTCCCGATTTGTGAACCGAATAATTATATCCGCGAAGAAAATGTCGGGAAATAACATTCAAAAGTCGTGTTTTCTGATTACTTTTGTAATCCCGTTCCTGAAATTTTTAACCCACTGAATGAGTTCTGCCGAATTGCGAACGCGGTCTGCACACATTCTTCATTCGAATTATGATTGAAAAAAAGAAAATTTTCGGATTTACACCCAACGTATTCTATACTGGCATTGTCAGTTTCCTGACCGATACGTCTGTTAAAATGGTTTATTCGGTGATGCCTTTATTTCTGATGTCCATCGGGGCTTCCAAGACCAGTCTTTCGCTCATCGAAGGGATTGCAGAGAGCACCGCTTCACTCATCAAGGCATTTTCGGGATACTGGAGCGATCGCATCGGGCGCAACAAACCATTTATGCTGATTGGCTATGGATTATCTGCTTTGATTATGCCTGTCTATGCCCTCGTGGTCAGTCCGTTGCAGGTACTGATTTTCCGGTTTATCGAACGGGTCGGGAAAGGCATTCGTACTGCTCCCCGCGATAGTCTGGTTGCAGGTTCGGTCAATGGAAATGAGGTGGGCAGAAGCTTCGGACTGCACAAAGCGATGGACAACAGCGGAGCCATACTTGGCCCGTTGCTTGCATTTTTATTGCTGCTGTTTCATCCCGGCGATTTCAGACTAATCTTCCTGCTGGCTGGCATTCCGGGTATTCTGGGAATGTTTGTACTGGTTTTTGGTATTCGCGAAGCAAAAAAAAGGAAGGAAAGTCTGATGAAAAATTTCCGTTTCTCAGATTTTCCAAAACGGTTTTACCTTTTTCTGGCCATCATCTTTATTTTCACCCTGGGCAATTCGACCGATGCTTTGCTGATGGTTAAAGCCAATGAAGTTGGTATTAAAATAACGTTCATTCCGCTTGTATATCTCATTTCAAGTGTGGTTTCAGTTTTTCTTGCCATTCCGTTCGGTTCGCTGTCCGACCGTATCGGCCGCGAGAAGTTGCTGATAGCCGGTTTTCTGATTTATTCGCTCGTTTATTTCGGTTTCGGAGTTACAGCCAACGTTTACGTCATCGTCGCACTGTTTGCTCTGTACGGCATCTACTCGGCGCTAACCGATGGTGTACAGAAAGCAATGATCTCCGACCTCACCGACGAGAACAAAAAAGGAACCGGAATGGGTATTTACAACGCGATGCTCGGCATTACCCTTCTCCCGGCAAGTCTGATTGCAGGATTACTGTACGACAAGGTTAATTCTTCCATTCCTTTTTACTTCGGGGGAGTCATGTCATTGCTCGCTCTTTTGCTGATGCTGATTTATATAACAACCAAGCCGAAAAAAGAAACTATTAATTGATAAATATTTTTGTAACGGTTCTATTTCACAGTCACTAAAGCCTGCCTTCATCCGGCTGGATTTTAAATACTCCGTATGTATTCTGTTGTTATGAGATTGTTTTGAAAAAATTAGCGCTTTAGTGTATTTGTGACGTATGTTATTTGTTTTCAGATACATTTCAGTCTGCCTTCTTTCAGTCAATTTTCGAAAAATCATTATGCCG
Source organism: Bacteroidota bacterium (assembly GCA_017860335.1). GTDB lineage: Bacteria > Bacteroidota > Bacteroidia > Bacteroidales > Paludibacteraceae > UPXZ01. The sequence goes on along the minus strand of JAFNAU010000028.1, from coordinate 881 downwards.
ATATATTCTCCGGCATTTTTTCATTTCTCGCCTCATATTATTCTTTCTGATACAAACTTATTTCAAAGATATTTTATAGATTTGTATCGTTATAAAAATTCAGAAAACATTCACAAAAAAAACACATTGCTTAAATTCATACTACCATGGCCAAAGGATTTTTCAAACTGCCGGACATCAAAAACGAACCGGTAAAAACGTATGCTCCCGGCTCACCGGAGCGGACAGCAATAAAACTTAAACTGGAAGAACTGAATAAGGGAGGGCTGGACATCCCGATGATTATTGGAGGAAAAGAAGTGCGTACCGGCAACAGGATGGATATACGTCCGCCTCACGATCACCAGCACCTGCTCGGACATTATCATCAGGGTAACAAACAGCACGTACAAATGGCTATCGATGCTGCGCTCGCAGCTAAACCTGCCTGGGAAGCCATGGACTGGGAAAGCCGTGCCGCCATTTTCCTCAAAGCAGCCGAACTTATTGCAGGACCTTATCGCTACGAATTTAACGCAGCAACCATGCTCGGACAATCAAAGAATGTCTTTCAAGCCGAAATTGACTGTGTTTGTGAATTGGTTGACTTCTACCGTTTCAACGTGAGAAATATGTGTGAGTTGTATGCCATGCAGCCTAACTCCTCACCCGGTATCTGGGACCGTGTTGTGTGGAGACCTCTCGAAGGATTTATATTTGCTCTCACACCTTTCAATTTCACTTCCATAGCCGGCAATCTGGGCGGTGCACCTGCGCTGATGGGAAATACCATAGTGTGGAAAGCATCCAAAACAGCCGTTTACTCCGCATCGCTCATCATGAAAGTACTTCGGGAAGCCGGACTGCCCGATGGCGTTATCAACCTGGTGTTTTGCGATGGC
>JAFNAU010000184.1 GCA_017860335.1 Bacteroidota bacterium | reverse complement strand
TCGCTCGGCTCAATCGGATTTCCGGTTACACTGGCACATGACCCGGGAGAGAACGAACAGCCCGGAGCATACAGTCCTTTCAAATACCGTGTAAATTCCACCGTAACCGAAAGTACGGATGATGTGAGAGCTACAGACTCATATTATCAGTATGGCGGGAAATATTACATTTTCAAATACTCAGGAGTGATGCGTATGGAATCAACAAATGGTAAAAGTGTTTATTATTTTCGTTCCAATACTCCTAACTGGATTATCTACCGGCTTTCAGATGTCATGCTGATGAAATCAGAAGCGTTGGTACAAAAAGACGGAAAAGATAACTTCAATAAGGCGATGGATCTGATCAATGAAACCTATCTGCGCTCCAACGAAAGCGGAGACTCGCTCCGGGTAGCCAGTTACAATACCAAAATAGAGATGGAAAAACTGGTACTACGTGAAAGACAGCGTGAGTTACTCTTTGAAGGAAAACGCTGGTTTGACCTGGTGCGAATGGCCAGACGCGACAATTCAACCAGTAATCTGAATACATACGTTGACCACAAGTCATCTTCAGCCACATCGTCCACACTGGGTGCTCTGGTAATGGATGCCATGTATATGCCTATCTCCAGGTGGGAGATTGAAGCAAATCCAAGACTTAAACAAAATCCGTTTTATGAAGAAAACACTTCTTCAACCCGTTAAAATTTATTGAAAATGAAAACAATAAACAATATTATACTGAATATACGCAAGCGCTTCTTAATCGGGCTTGCCGTATCAATAAGCGCTCTGGCCCTGATGTCTTCCTGTAATTCGGATGATGTGGGAGGAAATCTGTATACCTTCCAGAGCAAAATGATGGGACAGTTCCTAACCGATACTACGGATTTCTCCGAATTTGCCAGACTGCTGGATACCACCAAAGTAATGGGATTACTCAATTCATACGGAACATACACCTGTTTCGCGCCTACAAATACAGCTATGAAGGCATTTTATCAGGAAAAAGGTAAGAAATCGCTGAATGATTTTACGCTCGATTCGTTGAAAATAATTGCCTACGACCACTTGATTAATGGCACTGAAGTACTATATTCCAACTTTGTTGTGGGCCGTTTGCCTCAGATGTCCATGAGCGACAGGTATATTTCCATTTCATTTGGAACGACAGGTCAGGCTTTTGTAAATAAAACCTCGAAAATTACCCAGAACAATGTGTTGGTTCATAATGGAGTTATCCATGTCATTGATGAGGTGCTGAACCCAACTCACGAAGGAATTGTAGATGTTATTGCTGCGGATCCGAAGTTTACGTTATTCTATGATGCTCTTATGGCAACCGGTTTAGCGGATTCATTACTTCGGTATAAGGACGATACGTATGATCCAGAGAAATTCAAACACCTGATTACTGTAGCCCGTGAAGCAAATCAGTGGTATTATCATGAAATTCCGTTATCCCGCAAATATGGCTATACGCTTTTTCTTGAAAGCAATGAAACCTATGCGGCAAGTGGCATCACCGATCTTAAAAGCATGAAGGCTTATGCAGCCAATGTGTATAATGCCGTTTATCCCGAAGACGCAGATATTACCGATATTACCGACCGTCGTAACAGTCTGAACCGCTTTATCGCTTATCATATCATCAATAAGCAGTTGAGCTATTCAAAGATTATTGACGCTTACGATACAAGTCATATGCTCCCTAACCGCGATATGTATGAATACCTTGAACCGATGTGTCCCAACACATTAATCGAGGTTAAAAAAGACCGTCTGGCCAAAACGACCAACAACCTGAATTACATCCGTGAAACCGGAAGAGTTGTCCGGATTACCTCCAATTACGATAATGATGCCGTAAATGGTGTGTATCACGAAATTAACAGCATTCTGGCTTACGACCAGCTCGTGGAAGCCGAGCACTCCACCAAACGTTTGCGTTTTGACGGTGCCAGTTTCTTCCCCGAACTGACCAACAACAATATGCGCGGACGCGGAATTACAAGCCCGGGTCCTGGACCAAACTTGCAGTTCCGGTTACCCCGTAACTACATCGACCGCCTTTCTACCTCCGAACAGACAGTGGTGAGTTATCTTACCGCCGATGCCAGGTATCAGAACTACGAAGGCGATGAAATATTTCTGGGAGCAACTTCCGGAAACCTCTACGATTTCACCATTGTAACGCCTCCTATACCTGCCGGTACCTATGAAGTTCGGTTTGGATACCTGACTAACGGAAAACGCGGTGTTGCTCAGCTCTATTTCGATAACATTCCGGCGGGAGTTCCACTCAATCTTAACAACTACGCTACCGATGTGTCTATCGGTTATGAAGTGCCGGGTACCGTTCAGGCCGATCTGGAGGGAATTGAAAACGATAAAATGATGCGCAACAGAGGATTTATGAAAGGCCCGGCCTGTTATAAGGTAGTTCAGACTGGTTGGTCGAGTGGCGAAAATGCCCGTTACAGCCCTGCAGCCCTGCGGAGAATACTCGGAACTTATAATTTCCCTGTGGCATCCAACCATTTATTGACAGTAAAAGGATTAAGTGGTGGTGAGTTTATGTTTGACTACCTCGAATTTGTACCGACAAGTGTTCTGGAAAGCGAAGATATTTATTAGGAATGGAATTTTATAATCATTAATTACAAAATAAACAGCTATGAAACTAAGATATTATGGTGTAACATTATTGGTAGCACTGGTAATGGCGTTTACCATAACTTCCTGCAGGGAAGAGTGGGATGCGCATTACGATACCCTGTCTGCCGGTAAGAGCGAATTGAATCTCTACGATTACATCAAGTCACAGTCCGACTTAAGTACATTTGCCAATATGCTCCAGATTACGGGTTATGATTCCATCTTGAGTAAACCGCAGACTTTTACCGTTTGGGCGCCATCGAATGAGGCTCTGACCGGACTGAACACCTCAGACCCTGCACTGGCTCTGGAGATTGTGAAAAATCACATTACACGTTTTTCATATACCACCTCCGGAATTACCCGCAACGTTATGCTTATGCTCAACAGTAAACTGATTACGCTTGAGAAACAGGGTGACGGGTATTATTTTAACGAAATACGTATAGTGAAACCTGATTTGGCAGCTTCAAACGGCATACTGCATGTCATCAATCAATATGCGCCCTACAAGAAAAACTTATGGGAATTTATCAATTCGGCCAGTGGTCTCGATTCGTTAAGGAATTATGTGAATTCTCTGACCCGAAGAGAGTTTGATGTTGATGCAAGTTACAAGGACGGTGTATTTGTCGATTCTGTTTTCAAAATCACCAATAAGGTTATGACGCGGCTTGCCAGACTGAACGTAGAGGATAGTATTTATACAGCCTTATTGCCGGATAACCAGGCATGGACTGAAGCATACAACAGAATCCATCCTTATTTCAACACAACACAGACCGATGGAGGAGTTGCTCAGCAAAGAGCTTCTACCATGTGGACAATTGTGAAAGATTTGTTCGTCAGCGGAAAAATTCAGACTCCCGTACAGCTTAACCCGCTTGTTACAACTAACGGAACAAAACTTTATAATCCGGATAAATTTTTCTCCGGCTCTCAACCTGTAGTGATGAGCAATGGATTGTCATATATTAAAAGTTCATGGCTTATCCCGGATACTGTTTCATTCTTCAAACCAATAAAAATTGAAGCAGAACAAACAACGTATGGCAGGACAATATCGAACCTCAATGCAAGTGTCAATTCCGGACTTGGAACCGGAATGACAATATCCAACAATTACTACGCTGTTCTGAGAGATGCTGCTTTAAGTCAATCGACAAAACTGCATGTCACATATACTATTCCGGGTACTCTGTCGGGAAAATATAATATCTATTGCGTATTTGTGCCAAGAAGCATTCTGAACCCGTCTGATATGAAACCCTATCAGGTGAAGTTTTATCTCACATATACCAACAGTGCCGGGGTTCAGGTTACAAACGCGTCCATCAGTTCAGCGAACAATGTGTTGAAACCCTCTGATGCAGCGGCTGTCTTTACCACAGATCCAACCAAAGTGGATAAAATGCTGGTTGTAAAAGAATTCACATTTCCGTTCAGTAATACGGTATTTAGCGCTGAAACTATGACAGACCTAATCAAGCAGATTAAAGTCGCGTTAAAGATCGAGTCGGTCAATACCAAAGAAAAAGATGATATATTTATTGACTATATAATTCTTGAACCGGTTTTATAATATCAACAGAAAAGGCATTAGAAAATGAATAAATACATAAAATTATCAGATATGGATGATAAAGTTTTCATCAGCAGGCTCGGAAGAATTATTGGTATGTTCATGCTTGTTTTTATGTGCTCCGGGTTGTCGGCTCAAAATGCTGCCGATACCGGAAATCTGATGACAGTCAAAGGTGTTGTTGTCGATGCACATACCAAAGAACCGATTAGTGCTGTTCAGATTTCAGATCTTGACAAAAAATTCTCAACAGTAACTGATCAGAAGGGTAATTTCACCATACGATTATCATCTCTGAACAGTATCCGGTGGAAGTATCACTCAGAGGCAGAGATAGCCTGGTTGTGAAATTATATTCGGATAAGTTCAGCAATTATTTCAAAAATATCAACATACTTACCGGTGAGAATAGAAACTCAGCTGTCATTTCATCTGCGAATGCAGCAGCTAAAATTGACAAATCAAATGCCATGACTGCCGATGAACTGATACAGTACGAACTGGCAGGTAATGTGCGCGGAATTACCCGAACAGGAATACCCGGTGCCGGTTCTTCAATGTTTATCAGAGGCATTAACTCGCTAAACGCCAACGCGCAACCTTTGTTCGTTGTCGACGGAGTTATATGGAACAATCTTTACGACGCGACATCCATACATGAGGGATTATTCTCCAATACACTGGATAACATTGAAGTGAACGATATCGAAAGCATTACTGTTCAGAAAGACGGAACATCTGTCTATGGAAGTAAGGCAGCTAACGGAGTAGTGATTATCAAAACCAAACGCGGAACCTCACCCGTAACCAAGATTGATTTTGTGGCAATGAC
>JAFNAU010000300.1 GCA_017860335.1 Bacteroidota bacterium | reverse complement strand
ATATATTTTACACTGAATTATGTGTTGTAAATGATTGAAATACCAACTGAAGCATTATCTTTGCTAAGTTTTTAAGCGACAAAAAACCGAAAGAAAAATGGCAATGTACCTCTCTACATTGATTGCATTTACGGTGTTAATTATTATACCGGATCTGTGGTATTTTCAAAAAATGAAGAAACATCATTTTTTCACCTGGTTTCGCTATTTATCATTAATCCCGGGTGTCTTTTTCATCCTGTCATTATTTTATATCCGTTTCGGACTGGTGTACAATAATAGCTATAAAGTTACAGCTGCAGTATCATGGATAATTTTTGTTTTTTCGATTATTTATACACCTAAATTGCTGTATATTGTATTTTATTATATAAATCAATCATTTAACCGTATATTTAAAGCCCGAACACGCATATTTCGTATCATAGGTTTTGCTTTTTCTGTTAGTCTGGTGACAGTTCTTTCGTATGGAGTAATTGTAACCCGGGATGATTTTTATTTGAAAAAACAGATTATTTATGTCGATGATCTTCCGGTAAACTTTGACGGCTACAGAATTGCTATGTTTTCAGATTTGCATCTTGGCAACTGGGATGATAAATACATGATAATGAAACCCATAATAAATATGATAAACTCGGGCAACCCCGATATTATAGTTTTTAGTGGTGATATGATCAATAACTATGAGAATGAAACCCAGGGATGGAAACCTTATTTTCGTCAATTAAAAGCCAGACAGGGAATGTATGCTGTGCTGGGCAATCATGATTACGGTGACTATACAAAATGGAAATCCGAAAAGGCAAAAGCGGAGAATCTTGAAAAAACAAAAAGTAATATAAGAAATCTGGGGTTTCGTTTATTGCTCAACGAAAGTGTCGAACTGGTAAAGGGCTCGGATACAATTACGCTGGCTGGTGTTGAGAATTACGGTTCCGACTAAAAGGAACAAAACCAACACGAAAAAAGATCCTTATCACCCATGATCCCAATCACTGGGATGATGAAGTGGTTTCAAAAAGAAAGGATATCTTTCTGTCGCTTTCGGGACACACACATGCGGGACAAATCGGGTATTCTCATGGTAATATTCAATTTTCACCTTCTTCGGTTGTGTATCCTCACTGGGATGGGCTGTATAATAGGGGGTATCAGTTTTTGTACGTAAATCGAGGTGCCGGATACGTTGGAATTCCGTTACGTATTGGCGTACCACCCGAAATTACTCTGATCGTTTTGAAAAGAAAGCATAAGAGAATAGAAAACTGAGACTAATACTCTCTGGTTCCGAAAATCAAACTGCCAATCCGCACCATTGTACTGCCTTCCTCAATGGCAATTTTATAATCATCCGACATCTTCTTCAATTCCTCAAAAAGATGTTTCAATGATCTGAATTCATCCCTTATCTGAGATTTGTTTTCGGTGAGTGTAGCCATACCCATCAATCCCCTGATTTCAATATTTTTTAAGGTTGGGAATTCTGAGTGGTTCAGCATTTCATGAATTTCATCAGCCGAAAATCCGAATTTGGTTTCTTCCTGAGCAATGTGTATTTGTAGCAAACAGGATACTACCCTACCCGCCTTGTATGCCTGATTGTTGATTTCCTTTAAAAGTTTGAAACTGTCAACGCCATGAATAAGTGAAACGAACGGTACGATATACTTAATTTTATTCGACTGCAGATGTCCGATAAAATGCCATTGGATATCCGACATAAGCTGAGCCTGTTTGGCCGAAAGCTCTTGTACGCGACTCTCTCCAAAAACTCGTTCCCCACAAGCATAAGCTTCCCTGATTGCACTTTCAGGATGAAATTTTGAAACACATACCAGTTGCACATTTCCTGGAATATTTTTCCTGATTTCAGTAAGGTTTTGCAAAATGCTCATAGGTCTGTTAATGAAATAATCAAATTTGCTGTTATTTGTGATTTATTCAGCTTTATATGGAAAAACATCTAAAATAGTTGTTTCAGCAATTGCCGCGATATCATAGTCGGCCAGTGTGCCTTTCATCCCTTTTTCAATCACTTCAAAGGCATCTTTCAGGGTTGAAGCCTGAGCAAACATAGTTGTGGCAATTCTTTTTTCAACTCCCTTTTCCTCGTCCAGACTAATGAAATTTACTTTTGCCCGATACCAGCGATCGCCGTTTTCGTTGGCGAAAAGTTCATTGATTTTTGCTCTTTTGATGTCACTGACCAGAAACTCACCACTGATAAACGGACGCATCTCTTCGTTAATCCGTTCTTCGGCTTCGGTAAATGACAAGGCATCAACCAGATATGCTTCACTTACTTTGATTACACCTCCGTCTTCTGCATTTTTCTCGTATTTAATTTTACACTGGAACCAATTATGCATTTTGTTAATTATTTGTTTGTTAGTATGTTATGCTTGTTGCGATTTATTCTTCGCGGACTACAAAAGTAGCAAAAAATAACAGAACAATAAACATTGTGGTTCACCAAATACACAAAATAATGATAAAACGATACATGCTGAGTTGTGTAGTTGAGAATTCTATATGAAGTATTTTTTGTACCTTTGCAAAAAATTACGATAAGATGGGAAGAATTCTGGCAATAGATTACGGCACTAAGCGAACCGGTTTGGCGGTGACCGATCCCATGCGCATCATTGCGAACAGTCTGGATACTGTGGCCACTCACGAAGTGCTTGATTATCTCGAGAAATACATTGCCCGTGAGCCTGTGGATATATTTGTTATCGGACTTCCTACTCAGATGAGCGGTGAAGAATCTGAAACAATGAAACAAATCAGACCTTTTGCCGAAAAATTACAAAAAAAATTCCCTGCTATTGAACTGAAATACGTTGATGAGCGTTTCACATCGGTACTTGCGCATCAGGCAATGATAGCCGGTGGATTAAAGAAAAAAGATCGTCAGAATAAAGCGCTGGTGGACA
>JAFNAU010000027.1 GCA_017860335.1 Bacteroidota bacterium | reverse complement strand
CGAACGGGCATCGGGTTTCCCTGATCTTTATCTCAATATGCATATTGCATCCATTCGGGAATTTATACAAATTCAGCAGAAGAAACCCCGCCTGTATGTCAGCCCGTCAGCCGAGAAATATTTCAAAGAACTGAGCGAAATAAACAATGCAGGTTTTCTGCCTGAATTTATCATGGAACAGTATCAGAACATTATGTTTGTACCTGATGGTCAGGTTCTGAACCCCGAAGGATATAAGAAATGGAAAGAAAATAAAAATCTGACTATCGACCTGAACAGCAAAATGTATTCAATTTGTTACCGAAAACAGTAAAAACCCTGAAAGGAAGGTTTTTACTATCAGAAAGATTGCATATCGACTAGCTTCTTATAGTAGCCTCCCAGTTTCATCAACTCCTCATGCCTGCCCCTTTCTACAATTTTCCCCTCATGCAGAACACAGATCAGATCGGCTCGTTTGATGGTGGACAAACGGTGAGCAACCACAACCGTCGTGCGGTTTTTCATCAGATTATCCAGCGCTTCCTGTACAAGATATTCCGATTCTGTATCCAGCGCCGAAGTGGCTTCATCCAGAATTAATATCGGAGGATTTTTCAAAATGGCACGCGCGATGCTGATGCGCTGACGCTGGCCGCCCGACAGTTTACTGCCCCGATCGCCGATAGAGGTTTCATAACCATTCTCTGTTGTCATGCTATATTATTATAAAATGTATCGTTGAAGAGGATTGCTTCCTGATTTACATTTCCCATCAGCGAACGTATGTCTGACTTTCTATAATCTTTAATATTAACTTTGTTGAAATATATTCCTCCCTCTGCCGGATCATAAAAACGGGGCAGCAAATCGACCAGTGTGGATTTTCCAGAGCCGGACTGCCCAACAATAGCTACCGTTTTACCCAACGGGATTGTCAGATTGATATGCTTTAAAACCCATTCGGACTGATACCTGAAACTAAGGTCTTTGAATTCTATTTTTTCAATTGTCGGGGGTAGTACAGCAGGAACTTCAGGGTCAGGAATATTATTCTCCTGCATCAGAATTTTATCAATCCGGTTGAGCGAAGCCATCCCTTTCTGTATGCTGTATGATGCTTTTGAAAGTTCTTTAGCCGGAGGCACTATGCTGTAGAATATCACCAGGTAGTAAATAAACTCGGCGGCTCCGATGCTGCTGTTCTGTTGCAGTATCAGACTACCTCCAAACCATATAAGTATAGCGATGACAATCGTCCCGAACAACTCGCTGACCGGATGTGCCAGATTATATTTTCGGTGAATCCGGTTGAATGTATGCCGGATTTTTTCATTTAATGTCCCGAAACGTTGTGTTAGTTTTTCTTCGGCATTGAAAGCTTTTACAACCCTGAGTCCTCCAAGTGTTTCTTCTATCTGCGAAAGCAGTTCACCGGTTTGTTCCTGCCCGAGAGTCGATCGTCTTTTGAGTGAACGTCCGATAACGCCTATCAGCCAGGCACTTACCGGCAGCAAAACAAGCACAAAAAGAGTTAATTCCCAGCTCATGACAAATAACACAATCAGATAGACCAGTATCATCAGCGGATTTTTCAACACCATATCCAGCGAACTGATAATGGAAGCTTCCACCTCAACCACATCACCTGTCATGCGAGACATGATGTCGCCCTTGCGCTCATCCGAAAAAAAGCCGATGGGCAGCGAAATGATCTTTTTATACATTTTGTTTCGCAAATCACGTAAAACTCCAGTTCGGATAGGTATGACAAAATAAGAAGCCAGATAGGTGGTTCCCGTTTTGAAAAAAGTCATAATAATCAGGAAAAGTCCCAAATAAAGCAAAGCCATTCCGGGTCCCGCGCTTTCTATAAGCTGTTGCACGTAGTACCCCAGATTGTTTTTTATTGCTGTGAATACGGCAGAAAGTCCATCACCCCAGTTCCACGAAACATATACTGCATCTGCCTTCGAAAGGCCAAAGAGTATCTGAAGCACAGGAATGATAGCTGCAAACGAGAAGAGGCTGAATATGGTTGAAATTAAATTAAATGCCAAACTCAGAAAAATATATTTTTTGTAGGGTGGTGCGAACCGCTTAATAAGCGTCAGGAAATCAAACATTTCGGATTGAATATTTTATTACTAAAAATTTTTTTGACCAGTATTTTAAATTCCTGTATAGTTTCGTGGAGTAATACGACGGAGTTCCTCCTTCACCGAATCGCTCACATCCAGCTTATCAATGAATTCCCGTATAGCTTTTTCATTGATTGCTTCGTTGGTACGGGTCAACGCTTTCAGTGCTTCGTAAGGCGACGGATATTCTTCCCGCCGGAGAATGGTCTGAATGCCCTCAGCAACGACCGCCCAGGTATTGTCAAGGTCGCGGTACAGAGCTGTTTCATTGAGCAATAATTTATCAAGTCCTTTCAGGATGCTTTGAGTAGCAATCAGCGTATGAGAGAATGGCACTCCGACATTTCGCAGCACGGTACTGTCGGTGAGGTCGCGTTGTAAGCGCGAAACGGGTAATTTCTGCGCCAGAAAAGTGAACATAGCGTTAGCAACACCCAGGTTTCCTTCAGCATTTTCGAAATCAATCGGATTAACCTTATGTGGCATCGCTGAGGAACCCACCTCACCGGCTTTTATTTTTTGCTTGAAATACTCCATGGAAACATAGGTCCAGATATCGCGGCAAAAATCAATCAGAATTGTATTAATTCGAACCAAGGCATCGAATAATGCCGCCAGATTGTCGTAATTTGAAATTTGCGTAGTCCACTGCTCACGTTCCAGACCAAGTTTTTCGAGGGCAAACTTGTTGGCAAATAATTTCCAGTCGATGTTGGGATAAGCCACATGATGTGCATTAAAATTGCCGGTAGCTCCACCAAACTTAACCGACTGAGGTACTGCTTTCAGCAACTCGAGCTGTTTATTCAGACGGCTGACAAAAACCATAATCTCTTTACCCAAACGTGTAGGTGAAGCTGGCTGTCCGTGAGTTTTTGCCAGCATGGATACATCGCGCCATTCGTCGGCCATGCGGCGCAGTTTTAAAATCAGATTGTCAAGTTCCGGATAATAGACTTCTTCCATCCCTTTTTTGATGGAAAGCGGAACCGATGTATTATTGATATCCTGCGACGTAAGTCCGAAATGAATAAATTCACGATAAGCTCCCAATCCAATTTCATTAAACTTCTCTTTTAAGAAATATTCAACAGCTTTTACATCATGATTTGTAACCTTCTCAATATCTTTGATTTTCTGAGCGTCTCCGATCGAAAATTTTTCATAGATTTCTCTGAGTTTTGGCAGAATATTTACAGGTACAGATTCCAGTTGTTTGAGCGGCAATTCGCACAAAGCAATAAAATACTCAACTTCTGTCAGAACGCGGAAACGTATAAGGGCAAATTCTGAAAAATAGGCGGCATAAGCTTCGGTTTTGGAACTGTAACGACCGTCAACAGGAGAAATAGCGGTAAGTGATGTGATTGTCATAATATATAGGGATTGAATTCTGAAAGTTGTTTTCGAACAACAATAATGCTACAAAGTTAGTCAATTTTGTGATAACTGAAAAATTCAGATGTCAGCTTGTTGATTTAATTTTAAATGCTTACTTTTGTTAGTTAATACTAAACGTTTTTTACAGGCAACCATGCTTACCCATCAAATTAAAAATCGATGAAATACATAAAGATACATAAAGAAGGAAAAATGATACTGGCATTTACACTGGTACTACTGCTGGTTTTGAATGTTGTAGTCTATATGCAGTTTCCTAAGCCATTTCTTGCAATCAACATTACTCTGTCTGCATTTTTACTGATTTTCGTCATGTTTTTTTTCCGCAACCCGCGCCGGGTTGTCGAAATTGACGATCCAAGCCTGATTATCGCCCCTGCCGATGGTACTGTCGTTGTGATTGAACCTACTGATGAGTTTGAATATTTCGGAGATAAGCGAATTCAGGTTTCCATATTCATGTCACTTTTTAATGTACATGCTAACTGGTATCCTGTGGCAGGAAAAGTGATCAAGACAGCCCATCACAGCGGACGGCACATGGCCGCTTATCTGCCTAAATCAAGCACCGAAAATGAACGTTCGACCATTGTGATTGAAACGCCGTCAAAAACACAGATACTGGTCAGACAAATTGCCGGAGCGTTGGCACGGCGAATTGTAACTTATGCACACGTTGGGAAAACCTGTCACCTGAATGAACATATAGGCTTCATCAAATTCGGCTCGCGTGTGGATATGTTTCTGCCACTTGATGCAGAGATTTTTGTTGAAATCGGAGAATCAACCACCGGCAACGAAACTGTTATTGCACGCCTTAACGAAGATTAAACATGACTTTACAGGAAGCTCAAACGCGAGTGGACGAATGGATTAAAACATACGGTGTCCGGTATTTCGGCGAACTGACCAATCTGGGAATTCTAACCGAAGAAGTTGGCGAACTGGCACGTATCATGGTTCGCACCTACGGCGAACAATCGTTCAAGGAAACTGATAAAAACAACTCTCTGGCAGACGAAATGGCCGATGTACTCTGGGTGCTGATTTGCCTGGCGAATCAAACCGGAGTGAACCTGACTGATGCCTTTGAAAAAAATCTCCTAAAGAAAACAGATCGTGACAACAACAGACATTTTGAAAATGAAAAATTAAAACATTGAATACAGAAAGATTATGAACAAATTTGAAGAACTATTTAAAGCATATAACTGCGACACAATCACCGACGATGCAGTAAAAAAACAGGTCGAACAGATACTTTCAGGACATTTTGATGAAAACAACAACATCGGGGTTTACAAACAATGTTTCAATCAGATAGACCTCACTTCGCTGCGTGAAACCGATACTGAAGCCGAAATCACAGCTATGGTCGAAAAAGTGAATAATTTTGACAATAACTACCCCGATATTCCGAATGTAGCTGCCATCTGTATATATCCGGCGCTTGTTCCGGTTGTGAAAGCATCTCTGACCGAACCGGTTGGTATTGCTGCCGTATCGGCCGGTTTCCCCGCATCACAAACATTTGTTGAAATTAAAGTTGCCGAGACTTCGATGTGTGTCATGGAAGGTGCAACAGAAATTGATGTGGTTATTTCGGTCGGTAAATTCCTTGAAGGTAAATATGACGAAGTATATGAAGAACTTACCGAAATAAAATCGGCATGCAGGGACGCCCACCTGAAAGTGATACTCGAAACGGGTGCGCTCAAAACTGCATCAAACATAAAAAAAGCTGCCGTACTGGCCATGCAGGCAGGAGCTGATTTCATCAAAACTTCAACAGGTAAAATTGCGGTAGCAGCCACTCCTGAAGCCACCTGGGTAATGTGTCAGGCAATCAGGGAATGGAATGAAAAAACCGGTATAAAAGTAGGCTATAAACCAGCCGGAGGGATAGCAAATACCGATGACGCCGTAAAACACTACACGCTGGTAAAAAAAATTCTCGGTAACGAATGGCTCGACAACAAGTTATTCCGCTTCGGAGCCAGTAGCCTGGCCAACAAATTGCTTACTTCCATCAAAAAGGAAGATATAAAGTATTTTTAATCAACTAAATCGCGGATAGTAAGCCGACAGAGTTTCTGCCGGCTTTTTTATTCCCGAAAACGATTGCAGTTTAATTAAGTAGTTACATTAATTTGCACAGAATAACTGTTTTGTTTTTGTCGTAAATTTGTAACTGATTAGAAAAAACATTTTATTCACCATTTAAATAACTATTTATGAAAAAATTTACTCTCTTATTAAGTGTTTTACTTCTCACTTGTACAAGTCTTCTGGCAACAGATCTGACGGTAACAGGTGCCTTTCCGGACAATAACTGGAATAACAGTAATTCTGCATTTCTGATGACTGAAATAGGCACATCGGGTGTATATTCGCTCGAGAGAACCTTGCCGGCAGGCGACTATGAATTCAAGGTTTTATATACCGGAACATGGAATGGAGCAAGTGGGGGAAATGCAAAATTCACGCTGACATCTGAAAAAGCCGTAAAATTCTATGCAAAAGACAATGGTTCGTCCATCAGTTTTCTATGCGATGCACAAACATTTTATATTGTAGGATCTTCGGTAGGGGGATGGGATGCCGCCAGCATGAAATCCATGACTTCGACAACTGCCGAAGCCACTTATACAGCCGATGTTGTAGCCGGCGACTACAAAATTGTAAGTTTGAACGGAACCAACATTGTGTGGGATTATATCACACCTTCCAATATGAACATAGCAGGATCTGGTAACTATACAATAAAACTGGACTTTACTTCATTTGCCGTTACATCCACTGCCAATGGTTCAACAACCCCTTCACTATCAAGCATTTCGAGTTCATACATTTTCACCGGACAGGATCCTGCAACTGCTGCATGGTACAATGCAAGTGCAACATATCAAAGCGAAAATTTCAACGGAAAAAATCTGGGATCAATCACTGCTCCTCTTTATCTCGGCGGTGAACTCACTACTGCACCCGTCAGGGATGGTGTAACCGTAAAAATGTTTTATCAGATCGACGATCTGGCTGTAAATGAAATCAACCTGCCATGGGATTCGAACGACGGCACGACATCATCAAAATGGAAAAGTACTGCCGGAACAAATGTTTTCAGCGCTTACACGCTGACTAAAGGGACAACTTACAACCTGAAGGTGTGGTTCAACGCAACAGAAGGAACTGTAACCTTGTGGGACAGCAACAATTCGGCAAACTACATTGCCACATTCGTTTACGACCAACAAACCGGCATTGATGCTCCCGAACCTTCTATTAAAATCAGCGGAGTAAACCGGACGATTAAAGCTTTGTTCGACGGGGAAGCTCAGATTGACCTGTTTACCATGTCGGGTCAGTTGCTGCGCTCGACCAAAGCATCCGGCGAATTCGTACAACCTGTTGACACTGGTGCATATATCCTTCGCATCAACGGAACAGCCCACAAATTGTTAGTCCATTGATATAAATGGTCATATTTCAGAAAAAAAGCATCCTGACGACGGATGCTTTTTTTCTGTTTATATTTTTTTACCGATATTTGTAATCGGAATAATATAATAATATTCAGTATGAATACTTTCGATTTATTTATCTTCATACCCATCGCTTTAGGTCTTATTTTCGGACTTTTCAGGGGCTTTGTCAAAGAGGTGGTTTCACTGGTGGCTGTGTTACTGGCAATTGTAGCAGCTGAAATGTTCAATTCGTTATTTTCCGGTTTTTTTGTCGGCTTATTCAATGTTTCCGACAAAGTATCGGCAACAGTGGCTTATGTTTTTGTATTTATTATCACCATTGTCATTGCACTTCTGCTCTCCCGAATGGCTGAGAAACTGATATCAAATATCAGTTTAGGTTGGCTTAATTCTTTGCTCGGAGGTGTTTTCGGCGCGTTGAAATTTGCCTTTATTATCAGTGTTTTGATGAACGTTTTTGATGCAATCGACACAAAATTTCATCTGGAAAAACCTGAAACAAAAATAGAATCAGTCGGTTATTATCCGGTTCTGAAACTGGCACCCTCGCTCTGGAAACATTCGAAAGAAGCCTATCAGAAAAGCAAAACGCATGAAAATGACGACCAATCAACATCTATGGAAAATGAAAAAAACTAATCTGCTGTCGAATCACTCCGGACAATTTCCGGAATGCGGCTGTGATGAAGCGGGTCGCGGTTGTCTGGCTGGTCCTGTAGTGGCTGCAGCTGTCATTCTGCCACCCGATTTTGAATGTGCTGAACTGAACGATTCGAAGCAACTCTCCGAAAATCAACGGAATGCTCTCAGAATTATCATTGAAAAAGAAGCAGTAAGCTGGAGTGTGGCAATGGTGAGTGAAAAGGAAATTGATGAAATTAATATACTGAACGCCTCTATCCTGGCAATGCATCGGGCAATTGACAAACTTGATGTCAGACCCGCTTTTATTATTGTCGATGGAAATAAATTTAAAAAATATCAGGGAATTCCCCATCAGACCATTGTGAAAGGCGATAGTAAATATTTGTCGATTGCAGCAGCCTCAGTGCTGGCTAAAACTCATCGGGATGAATTAATGATGAAACTTCACGACGAATATCCGCAATATGCCTGGGATAAAAACAAGGCCTACCCTACCATAAAACATCGCAAAGCAATAGCCAGGTACGGGGTAACGCCATATCACAGACTGACTTACAGATTACTGAAAGATAATAACTTATAATAAACGGTAGGAGAAACCAACACTAAGCAGTTGCTTGAACTGTATTTTGGCATTTTCTCCATTTTTCATAATTACCGTATTGTCGTAACGGGGATTGACGGCAACACGCACTGACATGAAGCGGTTAATTGTCAGGTTGCTCACAACCTCCAGGTCAATTTCCACTTTCTTATAATCGGTATAGAAGGTAAGTTTGGAATCAATCTGCCATTCGCGGGTGGGATCAAAATCGAGCTGTGCCCTGAACGAACTACCAAGCTGTCGCAACTGATTTTGACCCTTCTGAATACCAAACAGATTCGGATTTACATTCACAGTGTCATTGGCATAAATATATTTGAAAGAAACAGGTGCTATCATCAGAGACAAGAGCTTCTTATACTTATAATCCATACCAATACCGATATTTGCGCGGAAAGGAGTCAAAAGCCTGGCTTTATACTGTGTGGAATTGATAGCCTTATAGTTGTCAAATAATTGTGTGGAAAAATCTCCGGAAACACTATAGTACCAGTTACCGCCTGCTTTCAGACCAAACTTGGAAGTATACCTGAGTACATCATCGTTGGTACTTATTTTTCGGATGGTATCCCCGTCGACCGAATTAAATCCCGCTCGCCATTCCAGTTTATTTTCCCACTGAACATTCTTTTTATTATCGTAATTCATTTCTCCAGTCAGGATATTCAATATCGCCAGATTCGAATTTCCACCCTGATACCAGTTCTGCGAGATGTAATTCTGCGTAAACTGCATTAATGCTGTTGCTTTTGGACTCCAGTACCGCTGTTTCAGTTTTACAACATCAATTTTTTTAACATCGACTTTAGCTCCGTTTTCGTCGAATGCAAATGTTTCGACAGGTTTACGTCTGATTGACTTTTGCAAAAAAGATCCGGGATCAGGCAATCGGTCGATAGTTGTTTCGTACAGATGTGCTGCATGATTCGAAATATAATCACGGGCAATTTTTCTGGTTTCAAAGACCATCGATTCTGTTGAGGTATTTTTTTCAGGTATCAGGTACAATCGGGTCGAACTTCTCGGATAAAACTCCTTCATATAATCAATTTTCCCGTCCCAAACAGGTTTCAGATCTTTACCCAGAAATACTAACGGTAAAAAAAACGGATTGGCCGAATACATTAAAGAATCAGTTGGTGTGACTGGAAACTTCATCAGTGAATCCAGCCTGTGTTTAAGAATATCATTATTGACAAAATAATGATTAATTGTATCAGAAGTTTTGGTTGATTGCAATATAACATATTTGAATGCAGGTATTTCCTGAACGTGACTGTTGCCTGTGAGCTGCTGAGGGGCTGTATCCGTTATTATATTAGTAGAATCATTTACTGAATTCCGGACTGTATCCGGATTCTGACTAAGGATAGAATCAAACGAAACGGGCGTAATAATTGAATCGGGCATTGCAAGTGTATTGACTGCCGAAAAACCCTTTATGGAACTAAATATTAATATTATAGTTATTACCAATATGTTCAAATACTTTCTCATGCGTTCTATTATTTTTCTATATATGGTTCGCAACTTTCGTCATCTCACCTCTATTGGTTAATCATCATTTTTGTTGAATGTTGGTTATTCCGAATGATGTATTGCGGAATACAAACAGATATTAAACCTTTCATCTCAAACTGCAAGTCATATGGCTATTTGATACACCCTGGGGACTGTCAAAAAATCTCGTAATCAGCCGGCAGTGACTTTTTTCCATCAATACCTCCAAGTTCCTGAATCCGTTCTGCAGTACGAATTATATTCCCTTTGCCATCTTTCATTTTTTTCAGAGCATCGTCGTATGCTCCCGAAGCACGGTCAAGGTTCGTTTTAATTTTCGACATATCGTCAATAAAAGCCAGAAACTTATCATGCAGCGCTTTGCTCAGGCGTGCAATTTCCTGTGCGTTTCGGGTTTGATTTTCCTGTCGCCAGATGGATGAAATGGTTCTCAGCGTAGCCAGCAGTGTAGTGGGGCTTACCACTACAATTTTCCGTTCCCAGGCATAGGCAAACAACTCATTATCTGACTGAACCGCCACCGAAAACGAAGCTTCAACCGGCAAAAACATCAGCACAAAATCAGGTGAATTAATTTTCAATCCATCCTGATAGTTTTTATCACTCAATTCCTTCACATGCGCCCTGAGCGAACCGATATGCTCTTTCAGGTGACGGTTTTGTTCTTCGGGTGTTTCGGCTGAAGAAAACCGTTCATAAGCAATTAACGAAACTTTCGAGTCAATTATTATATGTTTATCGTCGGGCAAATGAACAATTACATCGGGCCGTTGCCGCGAATTATCGCCTGCCTGAATTTCTTCCTGAGTTTCGTACTCCTGCCCTTTTGTCAGTCCCGAGCGTTCCAGAACACGTTCAAGTACCACTTCACCCCAGTTCCCCTGTTTCTTCACATCTCCTTTGAGCGCTTTCGTCAGGTTGTTGGCTTCATCGCTCACCCGCGAATTCAACTCTGTGAGTTTTTTTATTTCTTCCCGTAAACTTATTTTATCACGTAAATCCTTATCGTAGGTTTCTTCTACTTTTTTCTCAAAAAGCATAATTTTGTCCTGCAAGGGGTTTAGAATCTGGGACAAACTTTTATGATTTGTAACTGAAAATTCATCCGAACGCTCCTTTAATATTTTTGTGGCAATGTTCTCGAATTCAGCTGTCAGACGGCTTTGTATCTCCACCAGTTCCTTCTTCTGGCTTTCCAGTTGCTGTTCCAGGTTACTGTTTACTGTTTGAAGTGCAACAATTTCCATGCCGCGATTTTCGGCAAGTGCGTTTATTTTTACCAACTGCTCCCCGACTTTCATCAATTCATCAGTCTTTATATCCAATCTTTCACGGCTGACAAGATATTGACTCTCAACAGTATTCTTTTCATCCCGGAGTTCTCTCAGGTCTGTTTCAAAAACTTCCTTCTGACGGTTGATTTTTCCTGACTGTACGATCCAGGCAGACAAAAAACCCGAAATCAGGAGAATGATTGCAATTAAAATAAATAATATCACATGCATAAACCGATAGAGTTATTTTATATTGTCAAATAAAGTTGGCTGGTCAGCATCCAGTTTACGGAGAATTTCAGTCATCAGGGTTTCACGAATAAATTTTGATTTGTTTTTTACTTTATATTTTTCAATAAATCGGTTTAACGCATTGTTTTCCTTATCGTTCAGGGTGAATATCTGCCTGTGTTTTCGAAGTAAAACAGGATTTGGAGAGGGTTTCAGTTCTTTCTTCTTGGCCATTTTCTCATTAATTTCCACAAAAATAATATTATATCGTTGAATTTCAGTATTAATTCCCGAAAAAGAGTATTTTTGCGATAATACTTTTTACAATTTTCACCTGACTGCAGGTTTGTATTTGCTTGCTGTTTAATCAATTATTTGGTAAGTATAAAATGGCAGAACACAACGATCTGGGAAATCTCGGCGAAGAGCGCGCACAAGCTTTTCTGCGCAATAACGGCTACAAAATCAGAGAAACCAACTGGACAGCCGGAAAACTTGAACTTGATATTGTGGCAGAAAAGGACGACATGCTCGTCATCGTGGAAGTTAAAACCCGCTCAACCGAGTTTTTCGAACACCCGAAGGAAGCCATTACTCCGCGAAAAATAAAAAATCTGGTAAATGCAGCTCACGCATATATCATGAAAAACAACTGGCAGGGCGAAACCCGCTTTGACGTCATATCGGTTATTCCAAAGGGTCAGAACTTTTCCATTGAGCATATCGAAGATGCTTTTCTTCCTCCGATTATGTGATATTGAAATACAAGAAATCATTTCAGGTGCTGTTGTAAAACATATTCATTTAACTTTTTATTATTAATTAGTTTATGTACTTTTGCAAAATATAAACAGTTGAATTTGTGCTGCTCGTGCAGCCTTTTTCAAATATCTAATTCAAGAAAAAAATGAAATCATCCGAAAAATCGATAGCTGAAAAACTATTAAAAGTTAAAGCCGTAAAATTACAACCCAATAACCCTTTCGTCTGGGCTTCGGGCTGGAATTCACCCATATATTGCGACAACCGCAAAACACTGTCATATCCCGCAATCCGCAACTACATCAAAGTAGAACTGATACGCACTATTATTGACCTGTATCCCGATGTAGAAGTTATTGCAGGGGTAGCTACTGGTGCGATTGCCCAGGGTGCTATGGTTGCCGATGAGCTTGGATTGCCTTTTGTATATGTACGCTCCAGTCCCAAAGATCACGGATTGGAAAACCTTATTGAAGGCGATTTGAAACCAAAACAAAAAGTGGTGATTATCGAAGACCTGATATCTACAGGTGGCAGCAGCCTGAAAGCCGTGGAAGCAATCCGTAAAGATGGTTCGGAAGTATTGGGAATGGTGGCGATATTCACTTATGGTTTCGCATTGGCCGATGAGAAGTTCAAAAATGCTAAAGTAAAACTGACAGCTCTGAGCAACTACGATGCCGTACTTACTGAAGCACTTGCCACAAACTACATCGCCGAAAAAGATGTGGAAACACTGAAAGAATGGAGACAAAATCCGTCAGTTTGGAAAAAATAATCAATTTCACTGAAAAAAGTCTCATTTTATTAAGCATAATCAATGACAACATACGAAAGTGATATTAAAAAATTTCAATAATCTTCAGAATCTGAATGCTGACGCTCAGGAAAAACTGAACCAGATGCTGAAAGACGTGGAGTTTGATGAAGATTCATGCCGGTTTACTGTCGAAGGAGTAGGCCGGGTAGGTTTCCGGATCATCGAACGCGAACCGTTCAAAACTATCAAACTGGAAACCGAAAACTCTCCTGTAGCTGTTAACGGCTGGATACAACTGGTGCAGGTTTCGGAAACTGATACACGAATGAAACTAACCCTCAAAGCCGAAATACCGACGATGATTAAAGTGATGGTTGACAGCAAGTTGAAAAAAGGTATTAATACGATTGCAGACACTTTAGTCCAGTATCTGACATACCAAATCGGG
>JAFNAU010000183.1 GCA_017860335.1 Bacteroidota bacterium | reverse complement strand
TGCTGAAGCCGCTACCGGCGCTACAGTAAATGCCACATATGACCAATCTGCAGATATTGTTGACGGACTGATTACCTGTACTTCGGGTTCTTTGAGCAAAACATTACCTGTAAATGCCTCCAAATATCTGGTTAATCCGAGTTTCGAACGCGACATTGCTCAGGGCTGGACTACCAACGAAGGTGGCATGGTAAGACAAGCAAATAATTCTTTCACATTGAAAAATGGAGCATATTATGCTGAAAAATGGACCAATTCAGGAGGAGCACTCACCGGACTTAACTTATCACAAACAGTATTGGGCATTCCTAACGGAAAATACACTGTAAAAGCATCGGCACAGGCTATCCAGCAGACTGACGGATCATTCCCGGGTGGAGCATACATTATTGCTAATGCATCGGGTGTGGAAGTTACTGCAACCGGCGAATATTCTGTAGATGTAGATGTAACGGATCAAACCTTGTCAGTTGGATTCCAGGTTATTCAAACCGGAAACTGGGTATCTGTTGATAATTTCAAACTGATTGCGTCAGGTACCGGAGTTAAAAACATCCAGTCATTGACAGGCGTAAACGCTTATATTCAGAATAACCGGATACATACCGATATCAGCTTTGATAAAACAGCTGCTGCTGAAATCAAAGTATATAGTGTTAGCGGAGTTAAATTAGCTTCCAAAGCTATTACACTGAACAGCGGTATGAACAGTGTTACAATAGACAAAGAACTGACACGCGGTGTTTATCTGGTTGAAATATCAGCTGATGGTAAATTTGCTGCATTCAAGTTAGTAAAATAATAGACAATTTAATCTTTAAAAAAGCTGTCTCCTGAAAAGGGGGCAGCTCTTTTTCCTTTAAATAAGTAAAATGCAATGAATAAACGGATATCTGTATTATTGCTGAGTTTAAATATTTTAATGTACGTCACAGCTCAAACTGGTTTTGAAAAAACATTTCAAAACTGGGCAATCACTCCACCCATGGGTTGGAATAGTTGGGATTGCTTTGGTCCTTCCGTTGTGGAATCGGAAGTAAAATCCAATGCCGACTATATGGCGGCTCATTTGAAACAGTTTGGCTGGGAATATATTGTGGTTGATATCCGATGGTACGTTGATAATCAGACATCCGGAACGTATAATGCATTTAACAATTCAACTTTCGTATATGATGAGTACGGACGTTATTTACCTTCCCCGAAACGTTTTCCGTCGTCCGTAAATGGAGCAGGTTTCAAGCCCCTGGCAGATTATATCCATTCAAAAGGGTTGAAATTCGGTATTCATATTATGCGGGGTGTCCCTAAAGTAGCGGTTAACAACAGACTTCCCATCAAAAACGGGAATGGAAAAACAGCCGCAGATATTTATTCTACAGCCAGTGAATGTACGTGGCTTCATGACAACTATACCATAGTGGGTTCTAAAGCAGGAGCACAGGAATATTACAACTCTATCTTAGAATTGTATGCCTCATGGGGCGTGGATTTTATTAAGATAGACGACCTCTCACGTCCTTATCATCAGGATGAAATTGAATTAATCCGGAAAGCCATTGACAACACCGGACGTCCTATTGTGCTGAGTATGTCGCCGGGAGCAACACCGCTTGAAAAGCAAGAGCATGTCAAAAACAATGCAAACATGTGGAGAACAGTGGATGACTTCTGGGATAACTGGTCTCAATTAAACTATTCTTTTGCTGTTTGTGCCAGCTGGGCGCCCTATATCTCACCGGGAAGCTGGGCTGACGCTGATATGTTGCCACTGGGTCATATTGCCATAAGGGGCGAAAGGGGAGTTGACCGTCAGACAAATTTTACACGCGATGAACAATACACATTGATGACCTTGTGGTCTGTTTTTAAATCACCGCTGATGTTTGGAGGACATCTTCCTGATAATAAGTCTTTCACGGATTCGCTGATAACAAACCGTGAAGTGCTCGATATGCACAAACGATGCGTAAACAGCAGGGAATGGCTCAATAAAAACGATATGGTTGCCTGGACAGCCGACGACCCCGATAACGGTGATAAATTTCTCGCGCTTTTCAATAATGGAGGCGACGGTTATATAAGTACTAAAAATATCCTTTACAGGAGCGGAACGATTTCCAGATTAACCGACGGATATGGTGTTGATATCGACATAACCCTGCCGGAGGGAAGTACAGAACTTTATCTGGTTGTAAACGACGGTGGCGATGGAATTACGAATGACCATGCCGACTGGATTAATCCGACACTATATAACAATCAGGGAGATTCAATCAAACTGACTACACTGAACTGGGTACAGGCAAGTGCAGGATGGGGCACTGTATCAAAAAATCTGAGTATTTCGGGAAAACCATTGAATGTACTGGGAAAAACCTTCAGTAACGGTGTCGGAACACATTCAAGGTCAGTCATTTTATATTCACTACCTGCGGGATATAATCGGTTTAAGTGCTTTGCCGGATTAGATAAAGGAGGTACCGAACAATCGGGTGGAGCAACCGTTGAATTTTTCGTTTCAAATCAAAATCCGACTTTAAGACAAGTTGACGTGAATAAGGCTGTTGCTAATTCCGGATTGATAAGCAGGACGTATCAGCGTGCCGGCAAAAATATCACGGCAAATATTGCAGGAGCTCAAAAACTCTACCTGGTTGTCACCGATGCCGGTGATAATTTCAATTACGACCACGCCGACTGGATTAATACCACAATTTACAAGGAAAACGGAGATTCGTTGTGTCTTACAACTTTAACTCCCATTCGTGCAACCAGTGGTTGGGATGTAGTGAAAATAAATAAAAGCCTGAATGGAAATACGCTGAAAGTAAACGGCAAAACCTATACTAACGGTTTTGGGGTAAATTCATATTCAACCATTGAGTTTAATCTTCCCGAAGGATATACCACTTTCAAATCTTTTTGCGGCTTTGACGATGAGGTTTTATCTGCTTCGGATGGAGTAACCGTTGAATTTATGGTATTTACCGAGAATCCGGCTGTAAACACCGTCCTCTCTTTCCCTGTTGATTTGGCTGAACTGGGTTATGCTAGTACTTGCAAAATACGGGATATGTGGTCTCAGCAAGACCTGGGAACATTCGAAGAGAGAAATTTTATTTCAAACATAAACTATCACGGAGCAAAATTGTACAGAATATCAGCTAATAACAGGTCAGAAGATGTATCTGCATTGATTTCGGCTTCCTCCAATAAAATAATTTCAGGAGATTCGGTCTTACTTAACGTCACCGTAAAGAAAACAGGAGAAACTACAATCCCTTCAGGATCTCTTCAGATATTAAGAAATGATACTGTAGTGGGTGTTCTGCATATTGACAGTGTGAATGGAAATCCGGTTTATAAGGCAATCAGGCTCGCAGTCGGAAGCCATACTTTTACAGCTAAATATAGCGGCAATACGCTCAGCTTTCCGGTTTGTTCGAATACAATTACAGTTGAGGTTGTTGATGCGACGGGATTAACAACCGAAAAAGAAGCCGGTTTTCGGATAATAGTTTCAAACGGGAAGAAATTTATTACCGGCTTAGTTACCGGCGATACAGTCTCCGTTTATAATACAGCGGGACAATTGATTTCCACATTTCGGGCTGAATCAACCGTAGAACCTCTTCGTGCTAAGGGTGCAGCGATCGTAAAAGTGAATACGTACGGAAAGTGTGTATCCAGAATAACAATATAATTCATTCGGGAAAAAGGCAGTAAATTAATTCACGATTAGCTTCCCGCGGAATTCTCTGCCTGATGAATCCTTTATCTTTAGGATGTAATATCCGGAATGTAATTGATTAATATTTTCACAATGACTATTACCTGTTATGCTGAATTCTCGGATTAAACGACCGGTAGGATCAATGAGAGTGGCTGTACTGCCTTCTGCGTTTTGTATGGCGATGTAATTTCGGGCTGGATTCGGAAAAATCCTGATCTCAGATTGTGAAAGATTTTCCAGCGCAGTCCCGGTTTGCATCAGTTCGTTGATTTCATCCGGACTAAGGGCACGGTTGAAAAACCGGAACTCATCAATCGTTCCTTTCAGCAACGGATCAGTTGACCATTGTGATTTTCCGATGTAATTGCCGAATGAGGAACCAATATCGTAGGGACGGAGCGTAAAATTGGTGTTTTTTCCGATCAGATTTCCATTCAGATAGATGGAAAGGACGTTGTCCGACAAAGTTACCGTGTAAAAACTCCAGGTGTTGACAGTCGGTTTTTGTGAGGTGACAAGTTTTTGAATGTTATTACCGGACTTTAATTCAAACGTGATTCCGGTACCATTGTCAGCTGTAAGCATCATGTAGGCGTTGATTCCCTGTCCGAAGTCAAAGATCCGTACCCAGCTGATTAATTCATCCAGCTTCACCCAGGTGCTGATACTGAAATCGCTTAGGAGATGGATAAAGGTAATGGGGAGGCGGGCATAACTGTCCGTTCCGTTCAGTTTTAAACCGTTATTTGTTTTTCCTTCGGCAATAACACTCCCTCCGAACAATACAGCATTCAGATTATTCCCGCTTGCATCAGCTCCGGAGTAGCCAGATGCGGTTTCATCAAACTTGTACCAGGGAAGTTTCTGAGTGCTTTCCTTGACAGTAATCAGCAAATTATCCGATTGAGTTTCGGCACCTGTATTATCGTATGTTCTGATTTTGATAGTGTAATTTCCAGCTTCAACATGCTTCATGAGATAACTGAAAGGTGAATTTTTTACTGTTGAAATCAAACTGTCGTTTACCAGTATCTCCGTACGGTTTATACTTCCGTCCATATCGAATGCTGAACCCGAAATCGTCAC
>JAFNAU010000299.1 GCA_017860335.1 Bacteroidota bacterium | reverse complement strand
ATCACGAAACACACATTGAAAAGTGAACTCACCCGATTATACACGGATGCAAAACCTTTCATCAGGGATCAAAAAAATCCCGAAATTGCAGGCATTGACGCTGCAAAGCAAAAACGGCTGTATGATATCACCACCTATTTGAAACAAACTTATGGAAAGGAAAGTGTCAAAAGTATTATTGTTTCTGTATTTGGTAAAAATGTCAATCCGGATAATTTGATGACAGTCCCGGCTATATATGAAGATGAAAAGTTTGATAAGTTTTTTTCCGTTTACACCAAAGAAAAAGATTTTAAATTACAAATAACTGATTATAAAACCTATATAAGACTGAATAAGGATTTTAACGATAATTATTTATATAAGTCTGACAGTTTGTCAGTTGGTATTAACAACACAAAATTAGAAATCACACAAAATGGTAAAATTTCAGCGGTTATTCCGTTGGATAAGCTGATTTCGATATCTGCTGAAAATGATAAAAACGAGTTAAGTCCCGAAGAAGCAACATTTACCGCAGAAAATTACAAACTGGTGGTTTTTGCTCTGGAAGGAAACCGCAAAACTAAAAATAAGAAGGTGGAAATTACAAACCTGAAAGCCATTCTTTTCCTGAAATAAAATATTAATTCACAACAATAATAAGTATGAGAAAAATAACTGTTCTTTTCCTGTCCGTACTGGTATTGACCGCTTGCACTAAAACAGGGCTCAACCTTCCTGCCGAAAGCAATAACAACATCAATCTGAATACATTACTAACACTGAAATCCGGTGTGATTGACAGTGTCGGTGTTTCCGGAATAAATGCGGCTTTGTCTGCCGACAAAACTACCATCACGCTGAACATTACACCCGAAACGCCGGCTTTTTTCAATACGACTATTTGGGTTAAAGGAGTTCCGTACGCTGTGCCTTGCCGCAAAACCGATAAGGTGGATTATACTTTCACCTATGATCCCAAAGGGAAAACCTATAAAAAAGTGCAGATTGCCGGGCAAATGAACGACTGGGCTCCGGTGCTCTCGCCCGATTTACAGCTGAACGACAAAGGATTGTACGAAGTTACCTTGAATTTAAGCCCGGGAACGTACCTCTACCAAATGGTGCTTGACGGTGATCAGAACCACGATACCAACAACCCCAATAAAGTGGATAACGGATACGGAAAATTCAATTCTATCTTGCAGGTAGAAGGAAATTCCGATAAGTTTCCGGTGTTGCAGACGGATAAGATTGAAAACGGTAAATTTACAATTACAGCTGAAAACAATCCAACAGAAATTTTTGCCTACTGGCAGAATTTTCTGTTGCCCGAAGGTTTTGTAAAAAACGAAAATGGAAAAATAACAATCAGTATTCCACTGGAAGCTGAAAAACTCGATCGCTCATTTATACGTGTCTGGTCGATGAACGAATGGGGCGTCAGCAATGACCTGCTCATTCCGCTTCAAAAAGGAAAAGTCCTGACAAATGCAGCTGACATTACCCGACAGGATCGCCACGCCCAGATCATGTATTTCATGCTGATTGACCGTTTCAAAAATGGTAACAAACAAAACGATAAACCCATGAACCGGCCTGATGTAAATCCGAAGGTTGATTTCTTTGGAGGTGACTTGGCATCAAAATCCGGAAGAACCTTACGGATATTATGCTCCGAAAAAAACTAAATTCTCCGGTTATCACGGCTACTGGCCCATTTCTTCTTCGAAAGTGGATCACCGTTTTGGCACCAATCAGGAACTGAAAGACCTGGTTAGTACTGCCCACGATAAAAATATGAACGTGTTGCTGGATTATGTGGCTCATCATATTCATGAACTTCATCCATTGTTCAAACAACATCCAGAATTTTTCACCTCGCTCTATCTGCCCGATGGCACGCTCAATACCGAACGCTGGAACGACCACCGGCTTACCACCTGGTTCGATACGTTTATGCCTACTTTTGATTTGGCTAATCCGAAGGTAATCAGCATGATGTCCGACTCGGCCATGTATTGGCTCAATGAGTTCAAACTTGATGGCTTCCGCCACGACGCCTGCAAGCACATCACCGAAGAATTCTGGCGGGCGCTGACGTTGAAAATCAAACAAAATAACAACGGGAAAGGCGTTTACCAGATTGGCGAAACTTATGGAAGCCCGGAACTGATTGGCAGTTACCTGAATACAGGCATGCTCGACGGGCAGTTTGATTTCAACGTGTTCGACGAAGCATCCACCACGCTCGAAGGTGTAGGTGTACCCAATATGCAACGGATTTATAACGTGTTAAAAACCAGCTTTAACACCTACGGATATCACAACCTGATGGGGTATATCTCCGGCAATCACGACAAACCCCGCTTTATGGCCTATGCTTCCGGTGATCTGAAATTTGGCGAAGACAGCAAAGCCGCAGGCTGGAACCGTGAAATTGGCATTACCGACAGCACCGCGTATGACAAAATGGCACTGATGCAGACATTCATCATGACCATTCCGGGCGTTCCGGTAATTTATTACGGCGACGAAATAGGAATGACAGGTGCAAACGACCCGGATTGCCGCAAGATGATGCGTTTCGAAGGACTGAACAACCGGGAGACCAAACTCTGGAATCAGGTAGCCACACTCACACACCTGCGGAGCGAAAATCCGGTACTTATTTATGGCGATTTCATCAACCTGAAAGCCGAAACCGAAAGCTGGGCGTATGCGCGTAAATATTTCGACAAGGAAGCTATTGTGCTGATTAATAATTCGAAAGCAAAAAAGAAACTGGAAATAGAATTACCTGCAAGTTTGAAAAATACGAACCTGAAAGCTACCTTCAAAAATAAATTCAAATTGTCGGACGGAAAATTACAGATAACACTCCCGGCATACAGTGCAGAAGTGCTGATATAAAAGCCCCCTAACCCCCTAAATGGAGAACGTTGTGGCTCACAGATAATTATAATTAATATTCAGACTGAAAAAAGTTTATAAACCTATTTTAATTCCCTCTATTGGGGAACAGAAAACTCCTTATGATACAAATCTCAGACAAATCTCTTGCTTCTGCTGCCGAAAAAGGAATGGATGAATTTCTCAACGTATTTATTGATGCTTATCTCGCAGCTTTGGGCGGAAACCTAACAGCTGAAAATATGCATCTGCTTAACGGCAATCAGCACACGCTTCTTGCATACCATTTTCTGCGTGAAGAAATTACACAGGGCGGTTTTGTGCAACTCATCCAAAACGGCTATGGAGGCTATATTTTCGGAAATCCGGTGGCAAA
>JAFNAU010000182.1 GCA_017860335.1 Bacteroidota bacterium | reverse complement strand
TCAGATAAAATTTCGTTATGGTTTGTAATGCGATTGTTCCAGTATTTTCCGGTAATTATTTTCCTTCATTAACTGTTCCAATGTAACATTTTCATTCCTGTCCATATAACTTTTTATGATCCTCCATCCTATCCATGTACCCAGTCTGCCCGGAGAATCCTGCGAAATGAGCGAAGTAAACGGTGCATCATTCATATATTTACTGATCAGCTGCATATCGGTTGAGAACAGATGTTTCTTACCAACTATGATCTTCCAGATTTCCTCTTCGTATTTTTCTGCCCATTTCCATTGTTCCGGAGTATAGCCTATGATATCGTTCATTTCTTTATCGGGCATGAAAACAGATAATAAATAAATTACCTTGCCACGGTGCAGCATATTATCGATCAGAGCATTATTCGTTCCATCAAAACCGAAATACCGGAAGAGCGTTGCCGAAACCACGTCAATTGCCAGACTTTCACGCCGCATGTTTTGAAGCAGATAATCGTATGTAAACGATTTATAAGGTTCATAATCTGCGCCAAGATAGAAATCTGTTCCAACTCCGAGAATACTGTCCGTTATCAGCACCGAACGGTTGAAACCGGAAACAAAAAAATAAACTTCGGGTAATGGCAATTGTGGAAAATAATGGTGAATATAGGTAAATCCACCTGAAATATCTTTCTCAATATCAGATACATCTCCGAATGTTTCCATCACTTTTTTGTTGACCGACAGAATGGAAGTATCCTGAACAAACTGTTTTATCATACCTGCTACAGCCAGAGTATCTTCGGGTAGCGTATCCAGAACGTTATAAACGTATAAAGGCAAAAACGATGGATATGTTTTATATAAATGATCCACAGATTGATTCAGTTTGCTTACATCGAGCTTGATTAAATCCTTATCAAATCTGCGTATGGAAACATCCACCTTTTCTTTTGAAGTATTGATTTCGAAACGATTTTTCTTTGCACAGCCGGTAAATGTAAATAATAGAAAAATCAGTAAAATAGAATAATTCAGTCTTTTCATCACTAAGAATTTTTTAAATATAAAAACCGCAAAGTTTCACAAAGTTAAAAATTTCTTTGTAAAGCTTTGCGGCTTAAGGATTAATTTTATTAGAAGCTAATATTTACTTTCTGTTTTTCAGTGCCTTTTCCTGTTCACGTTGCATTTTTTCAAGCCGTTCCATGAATCCGCTTTTCTTTTTAGGCTTAGCTTTGTTACCCTTGGCATGAAGTTGTGCAAGCAGTTTTTTGTCGTCAACAGTTGCGCGGATAAGGTAGGTCTGTCCGATAGTAATAAGCGTAGATAAGAAATAGTAGTAGCTCAAACCTGAAGCATAATTATTGAACATAAACATAAACATCACCGGCATCAGGTACATCATCCATTTCATCATTCCGGCTCCCGGCTGATCGGACGCGGTAGGTGTCTGGGCTGTAGTCAGTTTGGTGGAAATAATGCTGGAAATGGTCATCAGCAAGCAGAACAAACTGATATGATTACCAAAAAATGGAGTAATAAGTGGTATGTATGCATTCCAGCTCAGGATTGAATCGTATGCCGAAAGGTCTTTCGCCCAGAGGAAGCTCTGCTGACGAAGTTCGATGGCTGACGGAAAGAAACTGAACATGGCAAACAAAATAGGCATCTGAAGCAACATGGGAAGACATCCGCTCATAGGACTTACACCTACCTTATTGTATAAATCCATGGTTGCTTTCTGGCGTTCCATTGCCTTCTCGGGCGGTATCCGCGCGTTTATTTCATCTATCTCGGGTTTCAGCACACGCATTTTGGCGCTTGAAACATACGATTTATAAGTCATCGGGAAAATGAGAATCTTGATTACGATAGTCATCAGCAGAATTATCAGTCCAAAACTTCCGATAAACGTACTGAAGAAGTTAAACATCGGAATAATCATATAGCGGTTAACCCATCCGAAAATTGTCCAACCTAGTGGAATCAAATCGCGCAGTTCAAGTTTCTGGTCGCCCGGAACACCTTTATCGTATGCTGATAGGATTTTGTACTGGTTAGGTCCGAAATAAAAACGGAAACCGGTGGGCTGATTACCTGTCGGGTCAAATCCTACAGCCATTTTTGAGGAAAATGATTTGAGAAATCCGGATTTTTCCGGCATCATTTCACTGTTGAACATAGTGGAAACGAATGATTCATCGGCAATCAGTATGGAGCTGAAGAACTGATCTTTAAATGCAATCCATTTCACCTTATTGTTCACTTCTTCCTGATCGTTTTTGGATTCACTCAATTTTTCCATATCATCAGCCAGATACTTGAAATGCAAGGCCGAATATCTTTCTTCAAACTGACGTCCTTTTTCCTGTTGACGAATTTTGGAAGTCCAGTTCATCTCGAGCAGGTTCATCGAAGGCGGAATAATCGCATTCATGTTTGATGCCTTCACATCATATTTCACCATATAATCGTTGGCTGGTATGGTGTAAATAAAATCGATATACGAAGTTGGCTGACTGGTTTTCAGTCGTAATACTACGGACTGATTACCATTTTTATCTTTCACAATATCCCCAACCTGATCGAAATACATATCGGAAGTATTTACCACCCGATTATTATTTGTAGTCAGGGTGAAACCAAATGCACTTTCTTCCTTATCGAAAAGTATCAGCGGCAACGAGTCATGTGTGCGGTAGTTTTTCAGTTCGGCTGAATAAATCCGGCCACCCTTATTGCTGAATTTGAGTTTTATCAGTTTATTTTCAACGGTGATGAATTTTTCTTCACCAAAAGCGGCTGGACTGAATGCACCAAAAGCATCCGACTTCAGTGCAATAGCAGCCGAATCTTTGAGTGCAGCGCTATCGGCATTTGCCAGATATTGTTTTGTGGAATCAATTTTCTGCTGCATGGCAACCTGTTGCTGTTGAACCATAGCAATAGAATCATTGTACCTTTTGCGTTTTGCTATTTCGGCTTCTGAGGGTTTGTTCAACGCTGCAAAACCGAAAATGATTGCTGCAATTAAAATAAAACCGATAATCGTATTCTTATCCATATTTAATTATTTACAGATTTAATCATTTCATATTCCTTCCATTTCTGTACTGATAACAGGCAGAGGAATAATCTGAAAACCTGACTGGTGTTTATAATCTATTTAATTTATGATTTTTACTTTTCAATCGCAGCTTTAATAAAACTGCAGAACAAGGGATGTGGATTTACAACAGTGCTGCTGTATTCAGGATGAAACTGAACCCCGACGAACCATTTATGACTTTTAAGTTCTACAATCTCAACCAGATCCGATTCCTCATTGAGACCGCTGCAAATCATACCTGCATTTTCGAATTCTTCCTTGTATTTATTATTGAATTCGAAGCGATGACGGTGACGTTCGCTGATGTTTTCTTTTCCGTAAATCTGATAAGCTCTGCTGCCTTTCTTTAGTTTGCATTTATAAGCTCCCAGACGCATACTTCCACCCAGATTCAGAATATTTTTCTGTTCATCCATGATATCAACAATGTTGTGAGTGGTGTTCGGATCAATCTCTGTACTGTTGGCATCCTCATATCCGAGTACGTTTCGGGCAAATTCGATACACATGGTCTGCATACCCATACAAATACCCAAACATGGAACATTGTTTTCGCGTGCATACCGCAACGCGGTGAATTTGCCTTCCATTCCGCGCTGACCAAATCCGGGAGCAATCAGAATGGCATCCTTCTTCCCGAGTTTTTGCTCCACATTCTCGGGAGTAATCTTGTCGGAGAGGATCATATCCAGTTTTAATTTTCGGTTGGAATATGCGCTCGCGTGCATCAACGCTTCGGAAATTGATTTATAGGCATCCTGCAACTGCACATATTTCCCCACTAAAGCTACATTTACTACCTCGGTGGCACCTTCCATCTTTTCAACAAATTCAATCCACTTGTCCAGATCGGGTTCGGGAAGTTTTGTCAGATCATAACCCATTTTGGTGAGCGCGACTTTATCCAGACCTTCTTTCTGCATATTCAGCGGCACACGGTAAATGGTCGAAGCATCGATGGACTGCATTACAGCGGTAGGTTCCACATTACAGAACAAAGCTACCTTTTTCCGTAAATCCATCGGGATATCGTGTTCGGCACGGAGCACCAGAATATCGGGCTGAATTCCTTGTTCCTGGAGCATTTTTACCGAATGTTGCGTTGGTTTGGTTTTCAGCTCTTTGGCAGCCGCCAGAAAAGGAACATAAGTCAGATGAATAATCAGACAGTTCTTGCCAAGCTCCCACTTCAACTGACGAACGCTTTCAATAAATGGCAATGATTCGATATCGCCAACTGTTCCTCCAATTTCAGTAATCACAACGTCGTATTCCCCCTTGTTTCCAAGTATTTTGATGTTACGTTTTATTTCATCCGTGATGTGGGGAATTACCTGCACCGTTTTACCAAGAAAATCGCCGCGGCGTTCCTTGTTTATAACATTCTGATAAATACGTCCGGTAGTGATATTATTGGCACGGTGTGTTTCGATATTCAGAAATCGTTCGTAATGTCCGAGATCAAGATCGGCTTCATGTCCATCGACAGTTACATAACATTCTCCATGTTCGTAGGGGTTCAGTGTTCCGGGATCGATATTGATGTAAGGGTCAAACTTTTGGTTAGTCACCCTGAAGCCACGCGCCTGAAGCAGTTTGCCAAGCGATGCTGCAATAATCCCTTTGCCTAATGACGATGATACACCGCCGGTAACAAATATGTACTTTGTTTCTTTCACGTTGTTTTTTTACTTAAAATGATTTGTATGAAAATCGAATTTTAAGGTTGCAAATTTCGGAAAAAAAAACGA
>JAFNAU010000181.1 GCA_017860335.1 Bacteroidota bacterium | reverse complement strand
GGTAATTCGTCAAATCTCATTTAGTTACTTTTTCTTTTTCTATTCTTATACAAAAGTACGGATTTTAATTGAAATATTAGTAGAAACCATTTCTAAATAATAATGCTTCAGGTTTCTTCCTGCCTGCAATTATTTGATTTTTTCATTCTAATCGGATAAATGTTTATGTGTTTTTTATCAAAACATTAGCCTGTTATTCTATTTGCAAATACTTTAGAAATTCATATCTTTGCATTTCGTTTTCAATAAACTTAACAAGAAGAAACTTCGATATATTATGGCAAAAGAAATTAAAGAGCTGACCTCGCGGGCTGATGATTACTCGCAATGGTATAATGACCTGGTAATAAAAGCCGATCTGGCTGAATCCTCTGCGGTTCGTGGTTGTATGGTAATCAAACCTTACGGTTACGCCATCTGGGAAAAAATTCAGGCCGAACTTGATAAAATGTTCAAGGAAACCGGACACCAGAATGCATATTTCCCACTGTTGAACGGCAGCGGACTTATTGTGGATCCGGATGCCAAACTCGAAGAAGAACTCATCGTACGTCCGACATCAGAAACCATTATATGGAATACCTATAAAGGATGGATACAGTCTTATCGCGACCTTCCTATTCTGGTTAATCAGTGGGCAAATGTGGTTCGCTGGGAAATGCGCACCCGCTTATTCCTCCGTACTGCCGAATTTCTGTGGCAGGAAGGTCACACGGCTCACGCCACCCGTGAAGAAGCAATAGAAGAAGCTGAAAAAATGCTGCATGTCTATGCTGATTTTGCTGAGAACTTTATGGCAGTGCCTGTGTTGCGTGGTGTAAAATCACCAAACGAACGTTTTGCCGGTGCCATTGAGACGTATTGTATTGAAGCAATGATGCAGGATGGAAAAGCGCTACAGGCTGGAACTTCGCATTTCCTCGGACAGAATTTTGCAAAAGCTTTCGATGTTACATTTGTCAACAAAGAAAACCAACAGGATTATGTTTGGGCTACATCCTGGGGCGTTTCCACCCGTCTGATGGGTGCGCTGATTATGACACATTCCGACGACAACGGTTTGGTTTTACCTCCAAATTTGGCTCCATTCCAGGTAGTTATTGTCCCTATTTATAAAAACGAAGAACAGTTGAATGCTATCAGCGAAAAGGTGAAAGAAATAACGGCAAAACTCAAAGCGCTCGGTATAACTGTAAAATACGATAACAATGACACCAAAAAACCGGGCTGGAAATTTGCTGAATACGAACTGAAAGGTGTGCCGGTACGTTTGGCAATGGGTGCACGTGATCTTGAAAACGGAACTGTCGAAGTTGCACGCCGCGACACATTGACAAAAGAAACGATAGCAGTAGATGGCGTTGAACTTTACATTAGCAAGCTGCTGAAAGAAATTCAGGAGATTTAAAGTCGAGATTGATAAAGGCGGATTTTTGCTTTGTCACTGGGATGGTACTTCCGAGACGGAAGAATTTATCAAGGGCGACACCAAAGCCACCATACGCTGTATCCCTCTCGATGGCGACAAAACGCCGGGTAAATGTATGGTTACCGGGAAGCCTTCGGCACAACGCGTAGTATTTGCAAGAGCATACTAAAAAAACATTCGTTTAACAGGTAAATTATTAATTCACAGTAAATAATAATTTACCTGTTATTCAATTAACCAAATAATCTGTTATGGTTTGGAAAGATTTCTTGTATTTTTCCAAAGGTCAACGTACCGGTATAATAATACTCCTTTCGTTGATTTTACTTCTGCTTGTTTCAACTTTTCTAATGCCTTATTTGATTAGAAACGAGAAAGATGAAGTTGAAGACATCACTTTTTTAAAGGAAGCAGAAAAATTCAGGGCAAGTCTTGTTGAAAAAGAACGGAACAAAACCTATCCATACGATAATTACCCTGAATATAACAAATCATATCCTCAAAAAACATATAACAGCAAATACCAGCTGTTTACTTTTGATCCAAATACTGCTGATTCTGCTACATTTGTACGTTTGGGACTAAAATCCTATATTGCAAAAAATATCATTAAGTACCGCAGTAAAGGTGGAAAATTCAGAAAACCTGAAGATTTCAGAAAAGTGTATGGTATCAGTAGTGAAAAAGCCAATGAACTTTTACCATATATTCAGATTGCTGAACAAAAACCGACAGATGAAACATTTCTTGCTTCAAAATCAAATAACGATTTAGCTGAAAAATACGAAAGAGAATATACCGGAAAGAAAAATGTTATTGTAGAGTTAAATTCTGCGGATACAACCACCTTAATGCAGATACGCGGAATTGGCAGACGGTATGCTAAAAGTATTGTGGGTTACCGGCGGATTTTAGGCGGTTACTATTCGGTGGAACAAATCAGGGAAGTGTACGGCATGAGACCTGAAACTTTCGAGCAGATTAAACCGTTCCTTAACACAGATCCTTCTCTGATTGCAAAAATTGACGTTAACAAAGCGAGCATCGAACGATTGAAAAGTCATCCCTATCTTAACTTCAGTAAAGCTAAGGAGATTTATGAGTTGCGCAGAGAAAAAGGGAAACTTAAAAAACTGGACGAACTGCAAAATTTGCATTCACTAACACCCGAAGACCTGCAAAAAATAGGTCACTACCTGAATTTTGAATAAAGAATATCATTTTTGATAAGTTAAAAGGATAAAAACGAATGAAGTTTCTTGAAAACGAGAAGATATTGTTGAGGGCTTTGGAACCTGAAGACCTGGATTTGCTTTATAGCTGGGAGAATGACAGTTCAATATGGATTGCAGGTAATACGCGCGTTCCATATTCCCGGTTTCAGCTGAAAAATTATATAGCTGAGGCCCCTTCAGACATCTATGAAAGCAAACAAATCCGGCTGATGATTGTGAACCGGATTAACAATAATACTGTTGGAACTGTTGACTTGTTTGATTTCGACATACACAACAGTCGTATTGCACTCGGATTATTTATCGCAGATGAACATTCAGGGAAGGGATTTGCTAAAGAAAGTCTGAAACTTGTTGAAGATTACGTTTTTAACTTTTTTAAAATCAATCAGTTATATGTACAGATCATAGAAAGTAATCATGCCAGCCGAAAACTTTTTGAAAATAATTTTGAACTGCATGGCAGGCTAAAAAACTGGATCAAAACACCCGACAAGTATGAAGATGTGCTGACCTATCAGAAGTTTCGTAAAAAATAAGATTTCATCACAATCGGATATTACAACTAACAAGGCGACAAAAAGCTTCACCTCGTACTCTGACCTTAAGGAATTCAAACGAATCACTTCCAGTTTTTTATTTGAGATTTGGAGCAAGATTTTAATTCAGAAAGAAAATACAATTTATAGAACTCAGTAGTCATGGAAATAAATATAAATTTAGCAGATAACACCAAAAAACACCTTATTCATATTGCCATCGGGGTTGTATTTATTTTGGTTGGCTTAATATATATGATGATGAAAATAAGAGACAAATCCTTTGACCAGTTCGACTGGGCTTATCTCGGTTTTTATGGCATCATTGGATTTAAGTATTTAATACAGGGACTTATAGAAATACTAAGAAAAGCGTATGTAATCATCAATAATGAAAAGATAGCGCTTAAGCCGGATACATCAACGAAAGGAAAAACTATATTCTGGAAGGACATCCTAACCATAAAACAGGTTGGTAAGAATTATGAAATTCGTTGCACTGACAATACATCTTTCACCATATATCTGTCACATTACAGCTACAAAGTGGCTGATGAGATAAAACTAGGCCTCGAAACAATTGCAGCTGAAAAAGCTATACTGATTGAAGCAAAAATGAATTAAAAAAAGGGACAAGCGTTTGTTACCTGTCCCCTATTCATTTATGTATTCTGTGTCAAAGTCTGCTTTCTTTCCCGACACTTGCAGTCAATATTAATATTCATCCCAGCTTTTTATCTTTATATCCTCTTTTTTCAGTGTGCAGAAGGCTCTAATAAATGCTGAAGCCAGCCTTGCGTTTGTTACCAGTGGGATATTGAAGTCTATCGCGCTGCGGCGGATAATGTATCCGTTGGTCAGCTCACGTCGTGAAAGGTCTTTGGGTATATTGATGATCATATCAAATTTCTTTTCAGCAATCATCTCCTTGATATTATAATCGCCTTCTTCGTCCGGCCAATTCACTGCGATAGATTTTATATCGTTGTCAGCGAGGAATTTCTGAGTTCCCTTCGTCGCATAGAGTTCATACCTTTTCTCATCCA
The DNA here is from genome assembly GCA_017860335.1 of Bacteroidota bacterium. GTDB lineage: Bacteria > Bacteroidota > Bacteroidia > Bacteroidales > Paludibacteraceae > UPXZ01. Next base: position 6,644 of record JAFNAU010000181.1, on the reverse strand, counting down.
GCATTTTGCAGGCATCCAGCAGATCGACTTTCGATTTCGTTGTACCGGATGAAATCATGATGCGTTTTTGAGGAATACGGTAACCCACAGACAGTAAAGACTTCAGAATAGCTTCTGAAAAACTGTCACCTATGCAGCCTACTTCGCCGGTCGAAGTCATATCGACACTCAACACCGGATCGGCATGTTGTAAGCGGGTGAAAGAAAATTGTGAAGCTTTGATTCCCACATAATCCAGTTCAAAAGCAGACTTCTCAGGTTTCTCTACCGGAATGCCCAGCATTATTTTTGTTGCCAGATCAATGAAATTGATTTTAAGTACTTTGGAAACAAACGGAAAACTGCGTGATGAACGCAAATTACATTCAATTACCTTTATATAGTTGTCACGTGCGAGAAACTGAATATTGAAAGGTCCTGAAATATTCAGAGAGGAAGCAATTTCGCGGGCAATATTTTTTATCCGTCGAATGGTTTCAATATAAATCTTTTGCGGTGGAAACTGCGTGGTAGCATCTCCTGAATGCACTCCTGCATATTCCACGTGTTCAGAAATAGCGTAAACCACTATTTCTCCCTTATCAGCAACAGCATCAATTTCAATTTCCTTGCAGCGTTCGAGGAATTCGGATATCACCACCGGATGTTTTTTCGAAACCTCGGTAGCCAGATCAAGAAAGGCTTTCAGTTGAGTTTCGTCGTAACATACATTCATGGCTGCACCCGAAAGCACATACGAAGGACGAACCAGTACTGGGAAACCGATATCCTTTACAAACTTATTGACATCGCTGTAGGTTGTGAGTTCTTGCCAGCGTGGCTGGTCAATTTTCAGTACATCGAGCATAGCCGAGAATTTATTTCTATCTTCCGCCCTGTCAATATCCTGAGCCTGCGTTCCGAGTATTCGCATATTGGCAGCAGCCAGTTTCATTGCCAGATTGTTGGGGATCTGACCACCTGTGGAAACGATGGTACCCATAGGATTTTCAGCTTCCAGGATATCCATCACACGTTCATAAGTCAGTTCGTCGAAATAGAGCCGGTCGCACATATCGTAATCGGTCGAAACCGTTTCGGGATTGTAATTGATCATCACCGAACGAAGTCCCTGCTGACGGATGGTGTTCAGCGCGTTAACGCCGCACCAGTCAAATTCCACCGAAGAACCAATGCGGTAAGCACCCGAGCCTAACACCACTACCGAACGTTTATCGCCCAGATAATGAACGTCAGTTGAATCACCGTTATAGGTTACATACAGATAATTGGTCAACGCGGGATATTCAGCAGCCAGGGTATCAATCTGCTTCACTACAGGAACAATACCCCTGCTTTTGCGGTATTCCCGTGTTTTTTTGGTTTCATCGTCCATGTCGTGGCTTTTACTTTTCACCACAATACGGGTAATCTGGAAATCGGAGTAACCTTTTTTCTTAGCCTCAAGCAACAATTCATCTGGTAAGTCGCTCAACTTATGGAACGATGCCAGTTCTTTTTCCAGATCGACAATATGCTGTAACTTGTATAAAAACCATTTGTCTATTTTTGTCAGATCGTGAATTTTGCCGACGCTGTAACCTTCATGAAATGCCTGTGAAAGGAAGAAAATCCGGCGGTCTGTTGGTACGGAGAGATCATTCTCCACATTTCCGGTTTCGAATTCCTTATTTCCGACAAAACCGTGCATTCCCAAACCAACCATTCGAAGTCCTTTCTGAAGTACTTCCTCAAAATTTCGTCCGATTGACATAATTTCGCCAACCGATTTCATGCTGCTGCCCAGTTCGCGGGCAGACAATATAGTCGAGCGAAGGTTCAAAGAAAGCTGAAGTTACTTTAGTGATTGAGTTCTTCAATTCAGTCAGTCCGTATCCGAGACCCAGTTTGGCGGCAACGAATGCCAGAGGATAACCGGTAGCTTTGAGAGTTCGCGTAACTTGTAGTATTCGCTGTTGGTGAGGGTTTGTGATGGTGCCACAACGATACTTTCACCGGTATGTATACCAAGTGGATCGAAATTTTCCATGTTACATACAGTTATACAATTGTCGTAACGGTCGCGTACCACTTCGTATTCAATTTCCTTCCAGCCTTTCAGCGATTTTTCGACCAGCACCTGTGGCGAATAGGAAAAAGCTTTATCAACCAGTGTTTTGAGTTCGGTATCGTTATCGCAGAAACCACTACCAAGTCCACCGAGCGCATAAGCTGCCCGGACAATTACCGGATATCCCAGGCTGTTGGCAGCACGCAGGGCATCGTCGAGCGATGTTACAGCTTCACTTTTGATGTACTTCACTCCGATTTCGGAGAGTTTCCTGTTGAAGATTTCACGATCCTCGGTATCTATTATCGATTGTACCGGGGTTCCCAGCACCTTTACATTGTATTTTTCCAGAATTTTATTCCGGTAAAGTGCAACACCGCAATTGAGCGCTGTCTGCCCTCCGAAAGAGAGGAAAATACCATCGGGACGTTCTTTTTCTATAACCTGTTCGACAAAATCGGGTGTTACAGGCAGAAAATAGACTTTATCGGCAATGCCTTCGGAAGTTTGTAACCGGAATAGTCAAATTCACCGGCTTCTCCGATTTTCAGTGCGCCCGAACCAAGCACCAGCACTTTTTTTATTTCTCCCTTTTCTGCCGATTTATAATCATGTTTTACAACCAATTTCGCATCCAGTTCTTGTTCTATCAGTTTCGGAACGGAAATGTTCTTTTCATTAATTGTTCTGATAAACACATCGAAAAGAAACTCGGTATCGGTAGGTCCGGCAGATGCTTCGGGATGAAACTGTGCCGAAAACCAGGGTTTTGTTTTATGACGGATACCTTCGTTTGTTCCGTCGTTCATATTGATGAAAAGCGGTTCCCAGTCAGCTATCAGGGTATTGCTGTCAACAGCAAAACCATGATTTTGTGAAGTTACAAATGCCCGGTGAGTTCCAGCTTAACATGGCTTTGCGGATATTGGCAACTGTTGCTTCACAATAAGCAGGGTTGCCGGGCCCGTTGGAAATAAACAACCCATCGAAATCAAGCCCGTTGAAATCATAATCCCATGGCACACGTACTACGGTAGTGTCGCGTTTGAGCAGACAACGAATGATGTTGTGCTTCACACCACAATCGACCAGCACCACTTTATTTTTTCCATTTCCATAAGTGATAACTTCTGTACAACTTGCTTTTGCCACCTGATTTTCGTCATCGGGATTGACAAATGAAATATCTTCCTGATCGGGGAAGACCAGTTTGCCGAGCATCGTCCCTTTTTCGCGCACAAGCTTTGTAAGTTCACGGGTATCAATACCGTATACGGCAGGCACCTGATTTTCTTTCAACCAATCGCTAAGGCTTTTGGTTGCATTCCAGTGACTGTATTCAAACGAAAAATCGGAAACAATAAGACCAGCCGCCTGTATTTTTTCCGATTCGTAAAAGGTTGAAATGCCGTTAATAATTTCATCCTTGGGGACACCGTAATTTCCAATCAGCGGATAAGTGAGTGTCAGTATCTGCCCGGCATAAGAGGGATCCGATAAACTTTCGGTGTAGCCGACCATCCCGGTACTGAAAACAACTTCGCCGGCAACCGGCTTTTCATAACCAAATGATTTTCCTTTGAATACTGTTCCGTCTTCCAGAACAAGATGCAGGGGTTTGTGATGCATGGTGAGTATGTTGAATGTTTGAAATTATATGTCAAAAAAATGGCAGGATATGTACTTTTTCGAGAAATTGCATACTTATCCGAAAAGAAAACATTATTCTTTGTTTTCAACCGTATTTTGTGCAAAAGTACGGATTTTCTTCCATTTCTGCAATGAAAAAACAATAGCCGTGATGGAAAAATAGTTAATTGACAGTAATCAAAATAAATTAAAATTGTAACTTTGTCAAAGTAATAAGTTATGACTTAAATTTTGACTGATACTTTATCAGAAACCGCCGGATTATTTTATATAACATCGATAATCGTTTCTATTTTTCACAAATAAAAAAATGTTATGAATATCAAAAAAATGGGGTTATTAATCCTAATTAGTATTTTAATTATGAATGTAAATGCACAAAGCCTGTCAGGCGACTGGAAAGGTATCTTATCAGTTCAGGGTACAAACCTGGAGCTTATTTTCCACATTACCTATAAAGACAGGGCTTACACTTCGACAATGGACGTACCCGCTCAGGGTGCAACAGGAATTCCGGTTCAGAAAACCGAATTTATCGGCAGCACCCTTAAAATCAGCGTCCCCGCTGCTCAGATTAATTATTCCGGAGAACTAACAGGTGACAGCATTACCGGAAACTTTGAACAAATGGGTATGAAACTTCCGCTGACACTGAAAAAAACTGTTATTAAACTGCCGGGAAATACAACGCTTGTTTCTTCGGATGAGACATTAAAAAAGTTGATGGAAAGTGATAAAGGAAATTATAAGTACAAGGTATCTGACTACTTTGCCCGGCCAAAAGCCTCCTCATTTCAACTTTCACCTAACGGCAAATACATGTCGTATATGGAAAAAAATGACAAAAACAAAAACCACGTGTATGTAAAAGAAATTGCAACCGGAAAAGTAAACCGCGCCATCGAAGAAAAAGATGAACTGATAAAAGGTTATGGCTGGATTAGCGATGATAAACTTTTTTATGCAATGGATAAGGGCGGAAACGAGAATTTCCATATCTATGTGGCTGATATTGATGGTCAAAATCCAAAAGACATGACCCCATTTGACGGTGTAAAAGCAGGTATTATTACTATTCTGAAAGATCAGAAGAATATCATGATCATCCAGATGAACAAAAACAACAAGCAGATTTTTGAACCTTACCGCCTGAATGCAGCAACCGGTGAATTGACACAGCTATTCGAAAACAAAGATGCTGCAAATCCTATACAGGGGTATGATTTTGATAAAGACGGAAACCTGCGTGCCTACACCAAAATGGTAAATGGCGTGGAAATGGAATTATATTACAAAGACCTCGTTGCCAATGAGTTTAAATTGGTGACACGCAACAAATGGGACGACAACTTCGGGATAATAAGTTTCAGTTACAACCCGAACAATAAAGATGAAGCTTACGTGTACAGCAATCTGGACAGTGATAAAACCCGAATTATTTTATATGATTTTAAAACCAATAAAAAGATAAAAGAAGTATTTTCTAATCCGGATTACGATGTAACAGGCATACACCTTTCACGGAAACGCAATTATGAACTGGATAATTTTTCATACGATGGTGAGAAATCTGTGATTATTCCAATCAGCAAGATTTATAAGGATTTAGACAGCCGGATAAAAAAACAATTTCCCGGAAAAGAATATGGCGTAGTAGATTTCGACGATGATGAAACGAAGTTTTTAGTAGTTTTACAAAGCGACAAACTCTATGGAACTTACTATGAGTATGATACCAAAACAAAAGTATTCAAACTTCTTTACGATCTGATGCCACAGCTGAAAGAGGCCGATATGGCAGTGATGAAACCCATCACCTTCAAAAGCCGGGACGGTCTGACTATTCACGGTTACATCACGCTGCCAAAAGAAGCATTAGCAGGTAAAAAAGTTCCGATGATTGTAAATCCTCACGGTGGTCCGCAGGGTATTCGCGACAGCTGGGGCTTCAATCCCGAAACTCAGCTATTTGCCAGCCGCGGTTATGCAACGTTGCAGGTTAATTTCAGAATTTCAGGCGGATACGGAAAAGAATTTTTAAGAGCTGGGTTCAAGCAAATAGGCCGTAAAGCCATGGATGATGTTGAAGATGGCGTAAAATATGCGATTGCACAAGGCTGGGCAGATAAAGATAAAATTGCCATCTATGGTGGGAGCCACGGTGGCTATGCTACATTGATGGGATTGATTAAAACTCCTGATTTATACACCTGCGGTGTTGATTATGTCGGTGTTTCCAATATCGAAACCTTTTTTGCCTCTTTCCCTGAATACTGGAAACCAATGAAAGATATGGTAAAAGAAATCTGGTACGATCTGGATAATCCCGATGAGTTTAAAATTGCCCGCGAAGTATCACCTCTTAATAATATTGACAAAATAAAGAAACCATTATTTGTTGTGCAGGGAGCTAACGATCCACGCGTTAATATCAACGAAAGTGACCAGATAGTTACCGCCCTCCGTGCAAAAGGATTCGAAGTTCCTTATATGGTGAAGTATAACGAAGGACACGGATATTATCGTGAAGAAAACCGCATGGATTTTTACGGAGCTATGATGGGTTTCTTTGCTAAATATCTGAAATAAATCAGGTTAAGACAGTCATTAATAAACCGGACTCTTACACTAAAGCGGGAGTCCGGTTTTATTTTTCTCAAAATTAAAAATGAGACAAAGAGTTCTTTTCAGATTACAGAAAAAATTCTATCTTTGCAATCGTTTTTAACAAGCCTTTTTAGCTCAGTTGGTAGAGCAATTCATTCGTAATGAATAGGTCTGGGGTTCGAGTCCCCAAAAAGGCTCACGGGAGAAGATGTCATTTCACAAGGACATCTTATTTTTTATTAATTAGTCGCTCCTTAATAATTCATTTTTAAGCAGCTTGTGAGTAAAAATTTTGCCTGTAGAGAATTTGAAAAATAAAAGATAATAACTTTTCTTT
>JAFNAU010000298.1 GCA_017860335.1 Bacteroidota bacterium | reverse complement strand
TGGGGATAAAAGAATGCAGTTTCGTTGAAATTTTCGCGCACTTTCACGGTTTTTTCGGTTTGCGTGGTCACTGCGACCGACTGAGCTGCCGTAACGCCTTCTTTTTTCATTTTTCCAAATCTAACAACAGCCACTTCGTTAAGTTGCGCTTCTGATACTGCCATCATATCAACACTTACTTCTTCCCGTACAACTACGGTTTTTTCTTGTAAACTGCCCATTCCACGAATTCGAATATTCCGGCCATACATAGATCTTCCGGCACCCAGTTCCAGTCCGAACCAGTTGAAATCGTCAAACTGATAGGCAGGCACTTCGTTATAACCCTGTTCAAACCAGGCAAAAGCGTTTGTATTTTCAAATCCTTTACCATTCCAGCTGCGGGCAACGGGAATGTTCTCACGATATGTGGGATTAAACTGCCAATTGTGCGGACGCAGAGCATCAAGCGAGGCATCGTACATGCCTATCAGCAGTTCAGCAGCCTTTTTATTATCAGCACTTTGTGGAATATTAATGATCCATTCGGCTTTTTCGCCCGGTTGCAGTTTATCTCGGAACACACTAAGCGTCGGTGTGATTTTCTTTTCAACTACTTTTCGGGTGATATTGACAGATTTAGTGAAGAATTGCTCATCTTTTATGAAAGTGAACATAGCTGTTACTCCTCCTCCATAACTTTCCTTGAAAGGTATGTCAAACGATTTGATCTCGTCGCTGAACTCAATCCAACGTTGTTCGAGGATGGCATTTCCCTGCATCAGTTCGTACAGTACGGGTGTGTTTCGGGTGGAAGTTCCGAATTTTACCTGTGCCGTTTCGCCTACCACAACTTCCGTTTTCGGTGTAAGCAGCCAGCTGTACATTTTCACTGCCGGACGTTTGTCATTAGTATCATACAGCACAAAGCGGTCTTCCAGCCTGACTTCATTGCCCTCGTTATCTTTAGTGGTGAAAACTATTTTGTAGATACCTGAAACCAGTTTTCGCATATCAAGCACGAGTTTGTCTTTTGTTTGAAGCGTTCCGCTCAGCACCGTTTGAAGCTCTTTCAACTTCATGGTGTCAGTCAGTTCCTCGTAATATATAGCCGATTCCTGTAATTTAATGACCGAATAATTTACCGTAGAAGGTACTGTTTCACCGTTGAGTGTTTGTGAAATCACTTCCAGAATCAGCGGTTTGTTCTTTTCAATTTTATCGGCAATATCGGCAAGAATAAACAGCGATTTATCACCCACCGAAACGGTTTGTTCACCTTGCTGTGTTTCCCCTTTTGGGTCTGTAACATCGGCATACACGGTGTAAGTATAATACTTGTCGTAATTATCACGCAACCAGTTTTCGCCGGTATTCTTTCCTTTTTCCGGAATGAACGAAATCTGAAATACGCCATCTGAATTAGTCAGGGTTTTACCACTGGTGATGATTTTTTCCGGTTCGTTGTGCCACCACCAGAAGCGGTGCGGGCGGCGAACCACGCGGTATTTCACCTGTGCATCGGGAATGTTATAACCGGCATAAGCTTTCAGACCAGTTTCGGGCAACACGAACTCACCCGTAAACGATCCGAATTCATTAGTTGTCACGTTCTTTTGTGTTACTTTTTCACCATTTGCATTAAAAAGTGATACCTCAAAAGCTTTGCCGGTAATAACTTCCTGTTTATTCTTATCAGACAAATAGACTATTCCCTTGAAATACAGCGTCTGGCCGGGCCGATATAGGGAGCGGTCGGTGAAAAGTGCTGTTTTTATATTATTATTTTCAGGCGTTATGCCACTATACCAATAGGAATAGGTTTTGGAAGTGAAATACCGGTCTTTTCCTTTCTCTAAAATCAGCAGGTTATCATTGTCCTGAAGATCATAGCTGAAGCACATAAATACTGCTGGTACCCTGCTGATTAGTCCGCTGAATATACGCAAAATCGGTAACAGTAAATGACCCGAAGGCTTTTTCATTCTCTTTTTTGCTGTCTTTTTCTTCCAGAATAAATTCATAAATACCGTAATCGCCCGTTTTGATTTCAACTCCGGTTTTCACTTCATCGAAATTCGGATCGGCTTTGATATTCACCGCGCGGCTTTCCACCAGCGTGCGGTTCGGATAAAGGGTTTTGCCATTGTTGCGGTTTTGCTGAAATTTATAATACTCAACTGCCGTTCCATTTACCTGGTATACAGAAAGTTGCAGTTCTGATAAATTCTTGGTTTTCAGCCCGATTTTGAGTGTAGACTGAGGCTTTGCGGCTCTGTTGAAATCGACCTGAACGGATTTATGCAGAATATTTTCCTGAATATTTTTGAGAATACCTATTCGTTTGTAGTCGGGATATTTGCGAATGCCTTCAGCGGCAATGTCAAAAGCTTTTCGTTTGCCATCGGTTTTCTCGGTTGATAAATCAGCTTTATTCAGAAAGTACGATGCCTTTGCAGCCAGTATCTCGACCACGGCTTCATTTCCGGAATACTGATTTTCCAGCACATTGAGTTTTTTCAGGTATTCGCCATTTTGTTCGGGATATTCGAAATCAAGTTTCTGCAACTGTGCATAAACCTCAGCCGGGATAATCCAGAACCGGAACCACCGACAAAGCATCCTCCAGAAAAGCTTCGGGAGCTTTAATTTTCAGCTCATCATCCGCAAAATTCTTCAATAATTCAATCCGCTTGTACGAAAGGAAATCAAATAATGTCGGTTGCATCGTGCGGCTGTCATTGCCCTGCTCAAGAATGTCGGCGTATTTCAGCGAAGCGGTTTTCTTGAGCAGTTCGATATGACTCATTGACAAATTCAGTTGTTCCAGTATTTTATCGAAAAAGATATTTTTAGTCCATACGTTCATGTCTTCAGGAATAAGTCCTTCAATTTCTGTCCGCTGTCTGATTTTATACTGGTCATTCTGATAAAACTTATAATAAAGTTCGGCAGTCATGGCGTGCATCACGTCAGATTCTGCGGCATCAGTACTTTTAGCGGTCATCGCCTCGAAAGCACGGATAAGTTTTGCAGCTTCATCGGGATTTTTTTCGAGCAAAAAGCGCATTTTATACACCGTAGCTTTGATAATCTGGGGCGAATTCTTTTCCTTGTTTGCCTGTACCAGTATTGCATCCAGTTCTTTCAGCGCAGACTCAGGCATTTGCTTTGCTGCAAATTCTTCCACTTTTTTCCAGCGTGTTTCCATGGTCAATGATTTTGATTTTTGAGCAAATAAT
>JAFNAU010000180.1 GCA_017860335.1 Bacteroidota bacterium | reverse complement strand
TCCAACAGTTACGTCGTTAAACCGGGTGAACCGGTTGGTCAGATTTACGGCTTTGTTAACGAAGGCTGGTACAGTGCCCGGGACTTCATGTGGAATGGCTCCAAGTGGGTAATGAATACCGCTAAATACATTAATTATGATGCTGCTAATAAAATTTATTCGGATCAGTTCGGAAATAAAGAACTCGACCGTGTTGTGATTGGTAATACCAATCCGAAACACTTCGGTTCATTTGCCTTCAGTGGTGATTTCAAAGGATTTGATTTTACGCTGAATTTCAACTGGGTGTATGGCAACGATATTTATAATGCCAACAAGATAGAAATGTCATCGCTGTATTACAAGTACCGCAATATGCTGTCATCCAACCTCAATTCGTACACAACCATGAACTGGGAGACCGGCAGGCGAATAACGGATGTTGTGGAACTTGACCTGATGAATGCCAATAATCATGCTTCCATCTGGGCTGCACCAACAGGCCGTTATGCCATCACCTCATGGGCTGTTGAAGATGGATCATTCCTGCGTTTTAATAATATGACAGTGGGTTACACTTTCCCGGCTGGGATGCTGAAAAGCCTGTTCATTCAGAAATTGCGTATTTATGCTACTGCGTACAACATCTACACCTTTACAAACTACTCCGGTTACGATCCCGAAGTGGATACGCGTCGTACCACACCCTGTACTCCGGGCGTAGATTATTCGGCATATCCAAGAAGCCGTTCGTATAATTTTGGTGTCAACTTAACTTTTTAAAATCATATCACAATGAAAATCCTTAGTAAAATAAATATATTTACAGGCATCGTTGCCCTGATGATATCATTCTCATCGTGCGAAAGTTTTCTGGAGGTGCCGAGCAATTCATTGATCAGTGATGATGTGGTTTACTGTCAGCCCGATTCGGCCTACAAAGCTATCAGCGCCATTTACGACATCATCGGACAAAATAACTCGTACCGTAATCGGTTGTGGATACAGATGGGAATAAACACGGATATCGAATACCGTTCAGGATGGTCATCAGGTTCCGTGCTGTCTTCGATCAAATCAGATGACCTGTTTGCCCTCTATAATCCTAATTCGTCAATAGGCGATGGCTACAACAATACAGATGCTGCCAATCCCTGGAGCCGTATTTATCAGGGAATTGAACGTGCAAATCTGGCTATTGAGGGAATTCGAAAATTTGGAAATCCGGCAGAAGGAAATGATATGGGGCATCTGCTCGGAACAGCACTAACCATGAGAGCATTTTTCTTCTATGACCTGATCAAGTGGTGGGGCGATGTTCCCGCACGTTTCGAACCGGTGAATGAAGCTACCATTTATATGGCCAAAACCGACCGTGATACTATTTATAATCAGATAATTAAAGATTTGCAGGAAGCATCCGGATTATTGTATGCACCCGGTACAAAATATACGAATACTGTAAAAATGGTTAGTCGCGATGCAGCCCGCGGATTACTTGCCCGCATCTGCCTTTCGGCGGCTGGTTATTCGCAGCGTCCATCGGGCACTGATGCAGTGGTCAAAATCACGATGTCCGACAACCGTCGTCGTGAACTTTATACCATTGCCCGCGAAGCCTGTCGTCAGATAATTGCCGACGGACATTATAAACTGGATGGTGATTTCAAAAATATATTCTACGAACAGTGTCAGGATGTGGAAACTCACGGACGTGAAGCAATTTGGGAATTACCATATAACATGGGTATCCGTGGTCGTATGGTTTACAACCTGGGTTTATCGCGCGATGCTGATGGAAAAAACAATAAAGTTGCCATCAGTGGTCAGTTCAAAATAATGCCTAATTTCTACTATGATTTTAATGTTAATGATAAACGTCGTGACATCACTGTAGTTCCTTACAAGGTTGTTAAAAATGCGACTCTCGGTGTTATGGAGCAATCACTATCCAGTGGCGTTACCGGATTTAATTTAGGAAAATGGCGTGCCGAATGGGTTAAAACACCAATTTCAGGAACAGATGATGGCGTATCTCCAATCGTACTTCGATATGCAGATGTACTGCTTATGTTTGCTGAAGCAGATCTATTCCTTGGAGGTTCCGAAGGTGCCGGTTATTTTAATCAGGTACGTCGTCGTGCTTTTGGTACTACCGCATCGACCTACGATTTGCCGTTAACTCTCGAAAATATCAAGAAAGAGAGAGCTTATGAATTTTGTGGTGAAAATATCCGCAAGTATGACCTCGAACGCTGGGGTGAACTCAAATCATCCATCGATAAAGCTAAAACCAGCTTGTTTGCACTCCGCGATGCTACCGGAAACTATTCCGACGTGCCGAATACGATTTATTACAGGTATGTGGTGGATAACAGCATTACAACCGGCGAAAGAACACTCGTAATTTATGGCTTGCAACGTGGCGAAACGGACGATAAAACTGTAACCGATCCTACCGGTGGCTGGACTAAGAAAACCTGGACAAATGCAACGACTTCAACGGGTGAGCTTTATCTGAGCGATGGATTTATCAATAATATGTATTTGGGTAATCCGGATAAACGTCAGCTTCTGCCCATCATGCATCAGATTATACTCGCAAGCAATGGCTCGCTGACTAACGATTATGGTTATGACAATTAACAGATTGACAATTAATAATACATTAAGTAATCAGAACAATGAAAAGAAATAAAAATATATTTGCAGCAATTGTTGTAATTCTTCTGATGGTTTCGGGTACATTTTCGGCCTGCACGGAGGATGAACCCGAATTACAATTGCCCTACCTGTTTCGGCCAATCAATTTTCATGTGGAGCTGAATAAAACCATTGCTACCATAACCTGGTCACCTGTGGACAGTGCAGTATCCTATACGCTTCAACTCAGCAACGACAGTCTGGATTATTCCAGTCCGATACTCGATGTTACAACCACATCGTTATCTGTTGTTAAAGAGCTGGCCGGTGATACGAAGTTTTATGCACGTATCCGTGCTAACTCAGGCAACGAATCAAAATCATCAAAATTCAATACTACTCTTTCATTTAAAACTCCAAAAGAAAATCTCTTTCAGGGTTATGGAACGGGTAATAATACCGGAGTGATTTTTTCTGCCTATATGACTGCCGCAAAAACGCTTACTGTAAAATGGTTGCCCGGTGCAAATACCACACATCTGATACTGACTGCCGATGGCGGATTAAAAGACTCGGTGCTTATCTCGGCTTCCGAAGCTGCTGCAGGATTGAAAGTTGTAAGCTTACCTGCCAACGCCATGTGGAAGACCCGAATTTACAACGGAAAGATATTACGTGGAACTACTTATGGCTTAACCGAGGGTGATATTTATCTTTCAGCCGGTGAAGACCTGCTTTCGGCGATGACTAATGCTACATCCGGACAGGTAATTTTACTTGCCGGAGGCGCTACATTCCCGATTGGCGGTTCTGCTTATAATTTCAATAAGAATCTGAAAATCAGAAGCGCATCGCCGGTCAATCGGGCTGTAATATGTATGACAAGCGGTACGCCCACTTCTACAGCCAATATGTTTGGTGTAGAAGCATCAGCTGCAATCGATAGCCTTGTATTTGAGAATATTGATTTCACAGGTTATTGCGACAATAATCCGGCAGCCACAAAAATCGGTTATCTGTTCAATAATAAAACGGCCTACACCATTGCAAACCTGAAATTTATCAATTGCAATATTCACAACATTGGCAATACGCCGATGCGTATGTCGGGCAATACCGAACAGCGTATTTCCGATCTGAAGTTCAAAGGCTGTGTGATAAATGATGTGGGCTTTTCAAGCACTTACGCTATTGTCAACAGCAATTCCAAAGATTATTTCGATAATATCGCATTCGAATATTGTACCGTTTACAATTTCAAAGGATCGCTGATTTTGCGTACAGGCGCATACACCATGGGCGCTATAAGCCTGACCAATTGTACATTTAATCAGGTTACACAGGATGCTGGTTCAACCAGGTTGCTCGTCGATCTTAACAATATGACGGTAACGGGTGGTCTGACAATCAAAAACTGTATTTTCGGTAGTAACGGAACAATAGCTGCCGGTGTACGCACCACTGGTGTTAAAACTATTTCAGGTTCATATTTTGCATCCGACTATCTCGATGAAACATTGGTCGGCGGAACATCTTATACTATCAAAGACAAACTGACATCTTTTACCGGTGCATCGACCGATTTGTGGAATAATCCTGTTAACGGTGATTTTACGCTCAAAGCGACTTCATTTGCCGGAAAAGGGGTATCGGGTGATTTGCGCTGGTACTAAATCTGGATATTGACATTTGTCTGCATTGCCAATGAATGTCAACATCCAATTATGAAAATATGTTTGTTCATTTATCATCTATTATTCAGTTCTAAAAAAATGAAAATATCGAATAAAATCAGAATTCTGGCAGTAGGTTTAGCATTGATAACCGTTGGAATGAATCTTCAGGCAAAAAACGTCTACGATTACCTGTACAAGGATTTACCTTTTACAATGCCGAAACTTCAGATTCCGGTTTTCAAAAACAATAAAATTTCGATTGCAGATTGTGGCGGAGTTGGCGATGGTATTATGCTAAATACCAATGCCTTTGCCAAAGCGATGGAGACATTGTCGGAGAAGGGTGGTGGCACCCTGGTTGTACCCAAGGGTATCTGGTTTACAGGACCTATTGTTTTCCGATCGAATATCAACATGTACCTTGAAAAAGGAGCCGTAATCCTTTTTTCGCCCGATTTTAACCTTTATCCGATTGTGGAAACGATTTTCGAAGGATTGGATACACGCCGGTGCCAGTCACCAATTTCAGGTCGTAATCTGGTGAATATTGCTATTACCGGAAAAGGTAGTATTAACGGTTTTGGCGAAGCCTGGAGACCCTTACCCTTCCGAAAGCTCAGTTCGGGGTGCCGAAATAAGTGATATGAATGTACCCCGTCAGAATCTGACAGAGCAGGAATGGCTTAGTATCAAGGATTTTCTGCGTCCGGTGATGGTTAGCTTCATCGAATGTAAAAATGTATATCTTCAGGGTGTCCTTTTCGAAAATTCCCCCAGCGTTATTCGCAGAATGGCGATGGACTTGATCTGGAGTCCTGCCGCAATTCAATCATTGTCAACTGTCAGTTCGATGTCGGAGATGATGGAATTTGTATTAAATCCGGTAAAGATAAGTCGGGCCGTGTGCGCGGACGGCCTACGGAAAATGTAATTGTCGATAACTGTAAAGTGTTTCAGGGTCATGGTGGATTTGTGGTAGGAAGTGAAATGTCGGGCGGAGTGCGCAACATCTCTGTGAAAAATTGCCAGTTTCTCGGAACTGATGTAGGTTTACGGTTTAAAAGTACACGGGGTCGGGGAGGAGTTGTTGAAAATATCTATATATCAGATATTTATATGTTTAATATCGAAACCGAATCATTCCTTTTTGACCTGTATTACGGAGGTAAATCGGCAGTCGAAGCACTCGAAGACGGTGATAAGATTTCGGATAATGAAATCAAGTACCCGGTTAATGAAGAAACGCCTGTTTTCAGAAATATTTTTGTAAAAAATCTCATTTCACGCAATGCACGCAGAGCCATGTTTTTTAATGGTCTGCCAGAAATGAAAATCAGCAATATTCATATTGAAGATGTGAAAATTACTGCTCAACTCGGAGCCGAACTGAGTAATTCGAAAGACATTATTTTTAAGAATGTACATATCGTCCCTCAAACCGGTTCTGCTTTAATACTGAAAGAAGTGGAAAATTTTAATTCAGATAATTTCACTTATCCAGCTGGTCTTGAAAAGCCTGTTGATATTCAGGGAAATGGTAACAATAATATCGTTATTTCAGGAAAAAAGAATAAATGAAAGTTAAAAACTTTTTACTGATAATTTTAGCTTTTGTATTTGTAAGCATGGCACCGCCAAAAGTCAAAATTTTGATGGCAGGTGACTCTACAATGGCTGATAAACCACTAACAAAACACCTGACAGATACACTGACCGGTGAAACTTTTGACGAACCATTGCTTGAAAGAGGCTGGGGGCAGTTGTTGCCGGAATTTGTTAATGATAAAGCTGTCGTGGTTAACTACGCAAAAAACGGAAGAAGCACCCGAACTTTTATAGAAGAAGGATTGTGGACAGAACTTATCAAAAATGTACGGAAAGGAGATATTGTAATTATACAGTTCGGACATAACGACGAAGTTGAAACGAAAAAAAGTTATACCAAACCCGAGCAGTTCAGATTAAATTTCATTGCATTCGTAAATGATGTGAGAGCCAAAGGAGGAAATCCGATTCTATGTACAGCAGTAGCGCGCAGAAGTTTTGATGAAAAAGGAAATTTGCTTCCTACACACGGTGAATATCCGTCATACATCCGGCAGGTAGCGGCCGAACAGAAAGTACCACTGATTGATATGGAAAAACTGACTTCGGAATGGTTGCAAAAGGAAGGAGTGGAGAATTCAAGGAAATATTTTCATAAAATACCACCGGGTGTAAGCCGGGTTTATCCCAAAGGTCTTGATGATAATACGCATTTCAATGAAGCAGGTGCCCGCCAGGTAGCAAAAATGTTTGTCAGCCAGGTGAAAGACAAAAAAATAAAACCATTGACAAAACTGATTAAATAAACACGCACAGAAGAATACCGAAAAAAAATCTAATAATCAAATATCCATGTCAAACAATTAAAAACAAAATGAATGAAAAACACAAAGGTTAAATTGTTGCTGATGATCAGCGCTCTGCTGTTTGTAGGTTTCGCGAATGCGAAAAGCAACAAAAGCGTGACGTTTACTAATTCAGCAAAAAATGAATTAGGAACGGAAAATGCACAACAAATTCCCGACCAGCAGAAAGTTAAAGTCAGCGGTCAGGTGAAAGATGTTTCCGGTGAACCAGTTATAGGGGTAAGTGTAGTCGAACAGGGAACATCCAACGGTACAGCCACTGACATTAACGGAAATTACTCACTGAATGTTTCCGGTAACGGAAAATTGACTTTTACTTATGTCGG
>JAFNAU010000179.1 GCA_017860335.1 Bacteroidota bacterium | reverse complement strand
TTCTGATGACAGCAAAGCGTCTTTGGTTTTTTGCAATTCCCTGATCGTTTTATCAATTCCATCGATCGCGTCTTTAAACTTACGGCTGGCTAAATCATAATTCCGAGCAAAACCATCCTTAAATTTATTCATCTTCTCCTCAAAATTGGTAATATCGATATTCTGACTTTTTACCAGCGCCAGCTCAGCCTTATACTGAATGGAATTCATAGCGGCATTGCGGAGTAAAGTGATGATTGGAATGAAAAACTGAGGTCTCACAACATACATTTTATTATACCTGTGCGAGACATCAACAATCCCCGTATTGTAATATTCACTATCGGCTTCCAGCAATGTTACTAAAACTGCATATTCGCATTTCTTTTCGTTGCGGTCCTTGTCAAGTTCCCTGAAAAAGTCCTCATTCTTTTTCTTTGTAGCAGTTTCGTCCCCCTCATTTTTCATTTCAAACATGATCGAAATGATTTCGTTTCCGGCATTGTCTGTTTCCCTGTAAATATAATCTCCCTTGCTGCCCGATCTTGCATCGTTGTCTTTTTCAAAATATGCTTTCTGAAATGCTGTCGCGCGAAGTTTGTTGAACTCGGTTTCACAATGCTGTTCAAGGGTTTCACCCAGCATTTTGGTCGAGAGTTTCAGCTTCATGTCTTTGACACGCGCTATTTCCTCATCCTTGTACTTGATTATCGCATCCTTATTTTGCAGTTCCGTTGAAAATTTTTGTTTTAGCGTGCTTTCAAGATTCTGTTTTTCCAGCTCTTTCGTCTTCAAATCATTTGACAGCAGGTCCCGTTCTTTCTCAAGCTTCTGAACAGCTTCAGTAACTGCCAGTTTTTTCTCAACTTCAACATTGTCAATTTTCGCTTTCAGCTGAGTTATTTCAGCCTCTTTTTTATTCAGCTTCTCAGTCAGCGCCAATTCGCTTTGGGCTTTGAGTTCTGCCAGTTCCCGGTCTTTACGGGCCAGTTGTTCCAGCAGCGAATTCCGGATATTTGCTTCAGCAAGT
Organism: Bacteroidota bacterium; assembly: GCA_017860335.1. GTDB lineage: Bacteria > Bacteroidota > Bacteroidia > Bacteroidales > Paludibacteraceae > UPXZ01. The sequence goes on along the minus strand of JAFNAU010000179.1, from coordinate 3,889 downwards.
TTTACAGCACTTTCTTTCTCTCTGTCAGCCAGACTTAGGCGGTTTTTCAGTTCTTCTTCAAACTGACGGTCCCGAACTTGTTTTAGAATATCGGCAAAACCGGCTTCATCCACTTTAAAAGCTTTCTTACAGTTGGGGCAAATAATTTCGTTCATATCTGTTCTGTTTGTTGTTCGTTCTCAAATATTTCATGCTTGTACATAATGACCGTATCAGGTTTTAGCGATACATCATTTTCATTTCAATTCAAACCGGCATAAAATTGAATACTCAATCTTTATCTTTTCAAAATCAATGTCAGGTTCAGGAGCTTTTGAACCATATATTCCCGATGCGACTCCTCTGATCATAATGCTGTTAGAAGTCCCTGGCAACCCATTTCTGAAGTTTTGTTCAACTTCCTGTATATAAATCGCTCTTCCAACACTCTGATTTATTGCCGTGACCAGAGATTGCGCCTTGTCTTTGGCAGCTTTTATCGCGTCAACTTTTACTTCTTTGCGATAGTTTTCAATTTTACTGTTGTCCAGCCTGTCGATTGATACATTCGAAATACCAATCTTTTCAAGTTCGATAAAAACCCGGCTTGCCGTCTTTCCGTCTCTGACAACCAACTGATATTCTTTTGAAAGTAAAATATCATTCTTTGTGAGCAGGTAATATTTGAAATTACTTGACATATCCTTTATAGACAAATCCCGGGAGGTGTCAATGCCGATTTCCTTTAATGCGGAAATCATAATATTCTCCCTCTCCGGAAGTGACAGTTTATTTTTGTTGTCTTTTTCATTCAGGAATATCTTCAGGTAGATTAAATCAGGAACAATTTCCATTTCCGATTTCCCTGTCACTTCAATGTAATTCTGGTCAATAAAATTCTTTTCTCCAGTCTGCGAAAATCCATTCAGACATGTAAAAACCAATAATCCGACGATTAATTTTTTCATACTATACAATTTGTTTTTTAATTGATACTTTTTTATCCTCCACATCCGCTGAACAGTCTTTTCTTATTTGGAATATGATTGATTAATAAGTTTACGAAATCGCAAAACCCAAAGCTTATACAATTTCATTGGGTATTGTTATTTACTGAGTTCCTCCTGAATTTTATTTATTTCTGTTCCAATCATATCAAACTCAGAAGCATACTCGTCAGTGTCCTCCGATATCGCTTTGGCCAAAATCTTATTGTAACTTATTCGTAAGTCGCAATACTTCAAGAGTTTATTATTTTTTTCCAGCCATTCTTCCGGCAGATTTTCAATCGAATTCAGGCTCTTTACTATTTCCTTATTTTTCTTTCCACAAAACAATTCCCTTGTCGAGTTCCCTGACCAGAAAATTGAGTCCGGCATTCTCCATTTCATTGAAGACTTCAAGCGCATTTTTTTCATTCTTTATAAATTTTCCCACCTTGTAATCATAAATTTTGGTATCGAAATCAGGTTTGGTTAAATCTCCCGAAATAAAAGCAATTCCTGCTATGACAACAACCAGAATGACCAAAAAAATAGCCCCAATCCCGGCAGCTTTCCATCCGCTGAAAAATTCACCTCCCGATAGTTTATGTTCTTTTATCCGTTTACCCTGTGTTTGTTCTACAATCAGTGCTATAATTCCGGTATAAACAGCTGGTATCAACGCGTTTGGAATATTATCCAGAATATGTTCAGGTATGGAAAAGATGCCCGCAAATATCAAAATTGTAGAAACTACACTGATGATAAATGCTTTCATACCATTCTCTTCCTGATCGAATGCTTCGTAATTCTTTTTTACCAGATATCCCGCTGCTGCCGGACCTCCGAAATAGGTTGCCAATGCGATTGACTTTTGCGAAAAGAGTTTCTTTGTTTCTTCCATTTAATATCAATTATATAGTAATCAGACTGTAACTCTGTAAAACTCAAAACTTTCATCGTTGATACTTTTTATCCTCACGCTTGTTAAACTAACATTTCTCCGTTATCTTTAATCATTTTCTTCGTAGTAATAAGAATAGTCAATTCCTTTCATAAACATCTCACGGTCATTTATTTTTGTAGTGAGTGCATTATTCAGAAGAATTTTAAGAACACTATTATTTGTCGGACTTAACATCATTGCACTCATATACTCTCGCTTACTTATTTTACTCCAATCCACGCATTTTTTGAACTGTTTTTTTAGCATCAAATCCAACCAAATTCTGGTGCTTCTGCCATTGCCTTCCATAAATGGGTGAGCAATGTTCATTTCAACATATTTTTCTACGATTTCGTCAAATGTTGTTTCGGGCATTGATTCTATTTGCTTTAATGTTTCACCTAAAAACCGTGATACAGCGAAACGAAAACCTCCTTTTGAAATATTCTTTTGTCTGATTTGCCCCGCAAAATCATACAGTCCTCCAAACAAATATGCATGAATTTGTTGCAAGCCTTTGGTTGTACCAACTTCTATGTTGTCGATAAAAGTACTTTCAAACAGTGCATACGCTTTTATTTTGCTTTTTCCGTCAATGCTTTCATTGCTGAATGTAAACCAATCAATAAACCGGTTTGCTTTTTTGCCAGGAAATTCTTTACCCAAGGCAATAATACCCCTATAATCCAGCATGTCGGTTAAATATCGTTTACCGTCACTTGCTAAAAGTTTCAGTTGGGTAGTGGCACTAACCAACTCGTTATTCTCTTTTTTCAATTTGGCTTTGAGATATTTCCAATAGTTGCGGGTTTTCGTGTAGTCGTCCTGATCGGTAAGCACTGATACAATATCCAACACACTAAACCACCATTTGGCGTTTTGCTCGTCCCAAAAGGCGCGTACTTCCCGGTCGTCAAAAAAACGTATTGATATTTTTACATTACTCATAATTTAATGTCTTAAATTCTCTCACTTTACAATTATCTGTCCAAAGTTATAGTATTCTTTGTAATGTCGTTGAAGTCAGCAGTGTTATTTTTACATTGAACTCACAACAACCAAAGCTATTTGCACGGGCAGTCAATGGGAGTATTCGCTGTCGCACTGCGACAAAGTGAATGCTCCAGTAAAACCTGCGAAATGCAGGTCTGCCAGCCTGTGAGCATATGCGCGTGTATTATGGGCAGCTTATTAGTTTTTTTGTTATCAGTCTATTTGTTTTGTCTTTTCCTGTAAGTATGTAAAGCCCACTTTGTAAACGGTCAATTAAGATTGTTTTCATATTGGTTGTTGATTGTTGAAAGATAACTTTAGAAGATAAATCTATGATCTTAATTTCTATAATATCTGTGTTATTAAATTCAATTTGTAGTGAGCCGTTTTGAGGATTTGGGAGAATTCTGATTTGATTTGAATTTGCCTCAATACGCTTTACTGAGCTTATTAATTCGCAGTTTGTTTGTGAGTCAGGATAAAGTGTTTGACTATTCTCACGATAGCAGTTAATCGAAAAGTCAGGGAAGTCAGGAGTACTACCAGGAGATTGTTCAAATAATCCATATGTAGAACCTAAGCCTTCTATAAAATAAATATTATAGTTGCTGTTAACTAACCATCTTTTTCGATAGGAGTTGCCGACTAAAACTGAGTCTATAGATTTTATAGTATCTTTCTGTGATAAATTTGCTTGGAGATATCCTTTTACTGTGTCACCAATTTGTAATGTGAAATCGTATAATAATTGTTCTGTTTTTTCATTTCGTGGTACAAAATAAACTTTTTTTGCCGCGATGTCTTGTCTGATCGCTCCTTTATAACCTCTTAATGCAATAGTATTTGCAAAAGGTGTTGTTAGTTTGTGGTAAGTCTGGGTATTGATTGTTGTGTCACCTGAGATTGAGATTGAATAATTTTCATTAAAATCTCCAGACATACCGATTAGAGAGCAGTGAAAATTCCATGTTGCATTTTTCTCGGGAAA
>JAFNAU010000026.1 GCA_017860335.1 Bacteroidota bacterium | reverse complement strand
AATTCATATGTTAAAATCAGTTTTGCTAATTGTATGTTTTTTTGGTTATTTCAGTCTGAATGCTCAGGACTGGGCTAATCTGAAGCGCTATCAGAAAGAGAATAATACACTTTTGATGAAGGACAATACTGAAAACAGGGTGGTATTTATGGGAAATTCCATCATAGAAGGATGGAAAAGTACGCATCCTGAATTCTTCAGCAAGAATCCATATATCTGCCGTGGCATCAGCGGGCAAACTACACCGCAAATGCTGATACGGTTTCGTCAGGATGTAATTAATCTGAAGCCCTGCGTTGTTGTCATTCTGGCCGGAACAAACGATATTGCAGGCAACACCGGTCCGTCGACACTGGAAATGATCATGGACAATATCAGGTCTATGGCCGAACTGGCAACGGCCAACAACATTCGTGTCGTGTTGTGTTCAGTGCTTCCTGCATACGATTATCCATGGAAAAAAGGAATGGAGCCAAACATAAAAATACCGCAACTGAACAAAATGATTAAAGCGTATGCCGAAGAAAAACGATTTACCTATCTGGATTATTTCGGCGCTATGGCTAATGAAAAGAATGGTATGATCACCGAATATACAACAGATGGTGTACACTGCACATCAGCAGGATACGATTTGATGGAAAAAATGGCAGTACCAGCGATTGCTAAAGCATTAAAAACAAAACCGGTAAAGAAATAAATCAATAACAGTTGAAAGAAAGAGGGTGTTCAAATTGTTTTTGGACACCCTCTTTTCATATATTTATGTGTATTTATTTTCCAATCATTTAGCTGATAATTCCCTGGTATGTTTTATCAGTTCGAGCCCTCCAACAGCTCCATGACCCGGAATAATTATTTTTACTGTCGGAAATTTAAGTAACAATTTATCAATAGTACCGGCATATGCTTTCAGGTTTCCGTCAGCAACATTTCCCAAATTTCCGAATTCTATGCTTTTTACCATACAGCCTGCAAACAAAATCAGCTCTGACGGAATCCAGACAACAATATTGTCAAGCGAATGAGCGGCACCGGGGTAATAGCACATTATCTGTTTATCACCCAACTGCAGTTGCAGCGAATCCTTAAAACCATGATCCGGAACCGGTAAGCCTTTCGTTTTGGCTATATCAATAGTCATTTGGTTGGCGTAGGACGTAATCCCCTGATCCTGCAGGAAACCCAATCCACCCATACAATCGCCATGCCAGTGATTTGGAACAAATCCAACTATCTTCAATTTCATGGAATCGGCAAGCCACGTGACCAACTCCTTTGTAAGAGTATTGGTAGCCGGTGTATCGAAAAGAAAAGCTTCATTTCCGGAGATAAAAACCAGACCGTTGGAAGAAATGCGGCCGAAACCGGGCAAATCGGAATACGAAACGTGCACAAAGGCATTTTCGGATAACTGAATTAGCTCAATATCATCTGAAACGCGGATTTGTTTATAATCAGTCTGAGCGAAGCAGATAAATTGCATCACCGTCGCAATGATCAGAACAACTAATTTCTTCATAAATTTATCCTTAACTTCCGCAGGTTTATTAAGTGTATCCTGCTGGCACGGATTACAAAAATCCGCGCCAACAGAGGATAATAAAATTCAACCCATGAACTTACCGGTCTTTTTTACAACTTTATATTCAGCAGATAAAATGCTTTGGGAGCAAGTTTCAGCTCGAAGTCATTACCCGGAACGTTGATTTCTTCGGATTTAGGTACAACTGTTTCGGGATTATCCAGGGAGTTTTCAGCATCAGGGTTTGTTGATTTCAGAACTGTCTTCGTCACTTTTCTTTCAGCGGTTTTCAGACCTTTCAGGTGATAGGTTACCGATTTTTCACTGTCAGAAGTATTGGCAATTTTGAGAATAATTTCATTTCTTCCGCTATCGAAAACCGATGACGCATAGATTCCATCCTGACCCGTGAGTGCCGTTTTATTTTCGGTGGTGGTCAGCACATTTGTTCCCGCGTTGTGGCCGTACAACTGTTGTACATAATAATTTACCGAACGGACGCTTCTCAAATTGTCGAACCAGATCAGGTCAGGTTTCCATTGCCAGCCTTGTACATGCGAAAACAGGGGAGCATAAGTACACATCTGCACGACATCGGCATTGCGTTCAAATCCGGTCATAAAGGCGGCTTCGCATAGCGCTGCCTCGTAGTTATTTTTTCTGTTTGCCGGGTGGCAGGCATATTCTCCCGCGAAAACTTTGGGTCCTTTGCGGTCGTACTTGTCGTAGCGGGCAGCTCCGGACAAAAACCATTCCAGACTGCGGTAATAATGTTCGTCCACGAGATCGGCTTTCAGTCGTTTCATTTCCTGCCATCCGTAATCAAAGTCTTTTCCATCGGGACTTGGACCCGCCGAGCCGATGATCTTGATTTCGGGATGTCTGGCTCTGATGGCAGTGATAAACGGTACTAATCGCTCGGGATAGAGTTCGCCCCACTGTTCGTTGCCAATGGCAATCAGTTTGAGATTGAAGGGAGCCGGATGTCCCATTTCGGCACGGATTTTTCCGTATTTGGTAGTAACATCCCCGTTTGCAAATTCGATTAAGTCAAGAGCATCCTGAACATAAGGATTTAATTCAGCTACAGGCACATGCGCGTGAATATCTTTATTCTGAAACTGGCACGCCAGACCGCAACTGAGAACCGGAAGCGGTTCTGCTCCGATATCTTCCGAAAGCTGGAAGAACTCATAAAATCCCAATCCGTACGACTGATAATAATCCGGGAAAAAGCGGTGAGGAAAAGTATATTGCCAGCGGTTTTCGTTGAGCGTTCTGTTTTCAACCTGTCCGATGGAGTTTTTCCACTGATAACGCGAGTTCAGGTCGGTCCCTTCAACAATGCAACCTCCGGGAAAACGGAACACGCCAGGTTTGAGATCATAAAGAGCTTGTGCCAGGTCTTTACGGAGCCCGTTTTTGCGTCCTTTCCAGGTGTCCACGGGGAACAATGAAACGTGTTCCAGATCCACCTCCGATTTTGATGTCAGGAAAATACGCAGTTTAGCATCGGGAAGGGTTCTCGATGGCTTCAGGATCAACTCGTACAGTTTCCATTCCGTCGAGGGAATGTCTAATTTCGCATTTGCTATTACGTTGCTTTCTGTGTCGATAATTTCAACCCGAATACTTCCGTTAGCGGATGAAGCTTTTTTTGCCCACACCGAGAAGCGGTATTCCGCATCTTTTTTCACACCGATACCGAAATAACCTTCGTTGTCGAGACCGGTTTGTTTTTCATCGTGTCCGGCATAAGCAAGCCGGATGTAGTGCGGATTGTTTTTGAAAGGTCCGTCGGCTTTAACTTCCACTTTCCCGAATGTATTCCAGCCCATCAGATGTTCCGGAAATTCGAACGAGCGGTTTTTTACCAGTTCTGCATATAAACCACCATCGGCGCCATAATTAATATCTTCGAAGAAAATGCCGTACATGGTTTTTTGAACGGGAATTCCATTTTTCTTGAAATCGACCTGGATATTGTGAGTTTGAGCCACAGAGAGTTGTACTCCCAGGAATGTTACGAATAAGAAAAACAGTTTAATTTTTGGTGTTTTCATGATTTATGAATGTAAGTTGATTAAATTTAATATCGATTTTGTGCACATTAATAAGTGAAGGTTTTTCATTGAATTCAACCCCGTCGGAACAGACACCAACCTTCACAAGTTGTTTTAGCCTTTGGTCAGCCCGTCCGGTTTGTGCTGTACTCCTGCTGATTACATAATATTTAAATCGAAAAACGGGTCAACGAAATTACAGATTTATTTTACAATATCAAGATTATTCAAGTATGTTTTTTGATATTTCTTCTTCGATAATTGGCAGGTATTCAATTTCCTGATCAGCACTGGAATTTGCGGGTCTTAAACTCATTCGGAGTATAAAAACCATCAGTAAATTTACCTCACATTCTGAAATATAATTTAATTTTTAGAAAACTTTTCAATATTTTATTTTATTTATACACCTCTATATATGATACTTACAAACTATTATTGAAAACTTTACAGGTTTAATGAATTATGTAATTATATTTCCGGTGTAACCTGTACAAAAAATATACTATCTTTGCATTGCAAACGGTTCCACTTGATGGATCAAAAAGGGAATCGGGTGAAAATCCCGGACTATCCCCGTAGCTGTAAACTCCTTTATACAATCAAATCAGATTTTATTGTATAAAAAAAGGTTTTGAATAATCCTGATGCCACTGACTACCATGTTTCCCGCTCCGGGAAATATTGGAAAGGTCGGGAAGGCCATTCAAAAACCGAAGTAAGTCAGAAGACCTGCCGTGTGTACAACATAAATCTGGGCTTTCGGGTGAAAGGCAACGGAATGATTTTCAGCAGTATTCCTTTCATCTGCAGAATTCTCATTTTATATCACACCAACCCTTACCCGTGATTCTATTTTAATTTCGATGTATCTGTAATCAAAACGATCGTGTATTGATGTAAGTTCAGCGAGGTAGCTACACAAATAACAAAAACTATATGAGCATGGAAACAACAATCATTAAACGGGATGGTAAAAAAGAAGCATTTTCGCTGGAGAAAATTAAAAGTGCAATCCGTAAAGCATTCTTATCGGTAGGGAGTTTTGCAACCGACGAAGTGATAACGAACATACTTTGTCGGGTAAATATCACCAATGGCACTACCGTAGAGGATATTCAAAATCAGATAGAAATCGCATTAATGTCCGAAAGATATTATGCTGTTGCAAAAGCATACATGCTCTATCGGCAAAAGCACCTGGAGGACAGGGAAGTAAGGGACAAACTGCAATTTCTAATGGATTATTGTAACGCGCAGAATGCTGCTTCGGGCAGCAAATACGACTCAAACGCCAATGTTGAAAATAAAAACATGGCAACCCTGATCGGTGAATTACCAAAATCAAACTTCATACGTCTTAATCGTCGCATGCTCACTGACCGGTTAAAAGAAATGTATGGCAAAGAAGTTTCCGATCGGTATATCGACCTGCTGAACAACCACTACATATACAAGAACGACGAAACCAGCCTGGCAAATTATTGTGCCAGTATTACCATGTATCCATGGCTGATAAGTGGTACTGCGTCAATCGGAGGTAACTCCAAAGCGCCTACCAACCTGAAATCTTTTTGCGGAGGCTTTATCAATATGGTTTTCATGGTATCAAGTATGTTGAGCGGAGCTTGCGCCACGCCTGAGTTCCTTATGTATATGAACTATTTTATCGGGTTGGAATTTGGTGATGATTATTTTACGGATACCGAAAAAATTGTGGACTTATCTAAAAAACAGCGGACGCTGGACAAAGTTATCACAGACTGTTTCGAGCAAATCGTATATTCTATCAATCAACCTACAGGCGCTCGCAATTATCAGGCTGTTTTCTGGAATATATCTTATTACGACAGCTACTACTTTAACAGTTTGTTCGAACATTTTGTATTCCCTAACGGAAGCAAACCCCACTGGGTATCACTCAACTGGTTGCAAAAACGATTTATGAAATGGTTCAACCAGGAACGAACAAAAACAGTTCTTACTTTCCCGGTCGAAACAATGGCGCTCCTTAGCGAAAATGGCGAAGTAAAGGACAAAGAATACGGCGACTTCACAGCGGAAATGTATGCCGAAGGTCATTCTTTTTTTACTTACATGAGTGACAATGCCGACTCGTTGAGCAGCTGTTGCCGTTTACGAAATGAAATAACAGATAATGGCTTCAGCTATACACTGGGCGCCGGAGGCGTATCAACTGGCTCAAAAAGTGTACTGACAATCAATCTTAACCGTTGCATTCAACATGCTTCAAAAAGAGGAATGCACTACCTGTTTTTTTTGGAAGAAGTGGTTGAACTGGTACACAAAGTACAAATTGCATACAATGAAAACCTGAAATACATGCTTGATAAAGGAATGCTCCCTTTGTTCGATGCAGGATATATCAACATGAGTCGTCAGTATCTGACAATTGGCGTGAACGGACTGGTAGAAGCAGCCGAGTCAATGGGCATTGAAATTACAGACAATCCCCGTTATCTGGAATTTGTACAACAAGTGCTCGGTTTGATCGAATCATACAATAAAAAATACCGCACTAAAGACGTGATGTTCAATTGCGAAATGATACCGGCAGAGAACGTTGGTGTTAAACACGCCAAATGGGATAAACAGGATGGACTTGTCACTAAACGGAATTGTTACAACAGTTATTTTTATATAGTGGAAGACGAATCGCTAAATATCGTAGACAAATTTCGTCTACATGGTCGCAAGTATATTGAACACCTTACCGGAGGATCGGCCTTACACATGAATCTCGATGAGCATTTAAGCAAGGAACAGTACAAACAGCTTTTACGGGTAGCTATACAGGAAGGTTGTAATTATTTTACATTCAATATTCCGAACACCGTGTGCAACTCTTGTGGACATATTGATAAAAACAACCTATACGAATGTCCCGAATGTAAAAATCACGATCTGGATTACCTCACCCGCATTATCGGGTATATGAAACGGGTTAGTAATTTCTCTGAAAGTCGTCAAAAAGAAGCAGCTCAACGCCATTATGCTACGCTATCACAATTATAATATTGTTTTTCAGGAAGTGCCCGGTGAGATCACACTGGCCATCAACCTAACCAACTGTCCGAACGGTTGCAAGGGGTGTCACAGTTCATATTTACAGGAGAATACAGGAAAAATACTGAATGAAAATGTCATTGAAATCCTTCTGAAAAAGTATGGCGATGCAATTACCTGCATATGTTTTATGGGTGGAGACAGCGATTCGCAAACAGTGGAAAAGCTTTCGTTGTACGTTCGAAATTACTCAGGCTTCAGACTGAAGACCGCCTGGTATTCAGGGAGAGCAGAACTGCCCGAAAGTTGTTCTTTGGACAATTTCAATTTCATCAAACTTGGTCCGTATGTTGAAAATCTCGGCGGATTAGCTTCTCCGACAACCAACCAGCATTTCTACCGGATCGAAAATAGTAATTTAATTGATGAAACACATCATTTTCAAAGAAAGAATATCCGGCAGACACACGCAACAAATAATTAATTCATAAGTAATCAGACACATGACGCAATAACTGAATAATTAAATAAACGAAAGGCAATCAAAATCCTGAGCGAAGGACAATTTACCTTACAAACGGTAAAGAAACTTGTTGCTTTCGGTTATTTTGCTTATTAATCAGGTTCAGACCAAAAAAATCCGCTGCAAAATCTGCAACGGACTTTTTTAGTTTTATTTTTCGACTACCCCCTTACAGGAAAGTTTGAATGAACCTTAATCTTTGAATTTGGCTCCGAGGAATTCTCTGTTCATACGGGCAATATGCGAAATCGAAACGTTTTTCGGACATTCGGCTTCGCAGGCGCCGGTGTTGGTACAGTTACCAAATCCGAGTTCATCCATCTTGGCAATCATCGCCTTGGCACGATGAGCAGCCTCTACCCGTCCTTGTGGGAGGAGTGCAAGCTGACTTACCTTTGCCGAAACGAAAAGCATGGCTGACCCATTCTTGCAGGCAGCAGCACATGCACCGCAACCGATACACGAAGCAGCATCCATGGCTTCGTCAGCATTTACTTTCGAAATAGGAATTGCATTGGCATCGGGAGTTCCGCCGGTATTAATAGATACGTAACCGCCAGCCTGAATGATTTTATCATAAGCGCTACGGTCAACCATCAGGTCTTTGATAACCGGGAATGCTGCCGAACGCCACGGTTCAATGGTAATCGTTTCACCATCGCTGAAGTTGCGCATATGCAACTGACAGGTAGTGATTTCACCATCGGGTCCGTGAGGATGTCCGTTGATATACATACTGCACATACCGCAAATACCTTCGCGGCAATCGTGATCAAATGCGATTGGTTCTTTGTGATCGCCAATCAGTTTTTCGTTGAGGATGTCTATCATTTCGAGGAACGAAGCATCCGTTGATATATTTTCCACTTTATAAGTCTCGAAACTGCCTTTAGCTTTCGGACCGGCCTGACGCCATACTTTTAGAGTGAGATTTAAACTTTTTTCCATTATGTTTGCCCCCTAACCCCCTGAAGGGGGAATTTAGAAGTTAATAAATGATTTATATATATTTTTTTTTGCTCCAAATCTACCTGTGGTAGTCAACTCCCTTTTCATGGAGTTTGATGGGGCAGCTTTTTACGCTTTGTAATTACGTTGCTGACGAACAATAAATTCGTAATCAAGCGGTTCTTTGACCAGTTCTGGTTCCTGGCCTTCACCTTTGTATTTCCAGCAAGATACATACGCAAATTTATCGTCGTCGCGAAGAGCTTCGCCCTCCGGTGTCTGATATTCTTCGCGGAAGTGACCACCGCAGGACTCTTCGCGCAGCAGTGCATCGCGTGCCATCAGATCGCCTGTTTCAATAAAGTCGGCCAAACGCAGCGCTTTTTCAAGCTCAACATTCAGATTGTCTGCATTTCCGGGAACATACACATTTGTCCAGAAGTCTTTTCTGACCTGGGCAATTTTCTCCAGACCTATTTTTAGTCCTTCGGCAGTACGTCCCATACCAACATAATCCCACATGATAAGACCCAATTCACGGTGAAGATGATCTACCGAGTATTTGCCCTGAATGCTCATAATTTTATTAATTCTGTCATTGATAGCTTTCTCTGCTTCATCAAATTCCTTGCTGTCGGTGCTGATACGCGGAACGCGAATCTGATCGGCGAGGTAATTCTGAATGGTGTACGGAAGCACGAAATATCCGTCGGCCAATCCCTGCATGAGTGCGGAAGCTCCCAGTCGGTTAGCTCCGTGATCGGAGAAATTCGCTTCGCCGATGCAGAACAATCCTTTAACCGATGTCTGGAGTTCATAATCCACCCAGATACCGCCCATGGTGTAATGAATGGCAGGATAAATCATCATCGGGGTTTTATATGGATTATCGTCAACGATTTTTTCGTACATCTGGAATAAGTTACCGTAACGGGCACGAACAACATTCTCGCCCAAGCGGTCGATGGCTTCCGAGAAATCAAGATAAACAGCCAGTCCGGTGTTTCCTACGCCAAATCCGGCATCGCAGCGTTCTTTTGCAGCACGTGAAGCAACGTCACGCGGTACGAGGTTACCGAAAGCCGGGTAGCGGCGTTCCAGGTAGTAATCGCGGTCTTCTTCCTTGAGGTCGGTTGGTTTAAGTCTGCCTGCGCGGATAGCTTCAGCATCTTCTTTTTTCTTTGGTACCCAGATACGACCGTCGTTACGCAACGATTCAGACATCAGCGTCAGCTTTGACTGATAATCGCCATGAACAGGAATACAAGTCGGGTGAATCTGAGCAAATGCCGGATTAGCAAAGTATGCTCCTTTCTTATACATCTGAATAGCAGCTGATCCGTTCGAAGCCATTGCATTGGTCGAAAGGAAGAATGTATTACCGTATCCACCGGTACCTACCACAACTGCATGTGCAAAGAAACGTTCCACTTTACCGGTTACCAGATTGCGGGCAATGATGCCACGTGCACGTCCGTCGATAATCACAACGTCAAGCATTTCGTAACGAGCATAAAGTTTTACGGTTCCTTTTCCAACCTGACGGCTCAGCGCGGAGTAAGCTCCCAGCAGGAGTTGCTGTCCGGTCTGACCTTTGGCGTAGAATGTACGCGAAACCTGTGCACCTCCAAACGAACGGTTGTCGAGCAAACCTCCGTAATCACGTGCAAAAGGTACACCCTGAGCCACACACTGGTCGATAATATTGTTTGATACTTCGGCGAGGCGGTACACGTTAGCTTCACGTGCACGGTAGTCGCCCCCTTTGATTGTATCGTAGAACAAACGGTAAACAGAGTCACCGTCGTTTTGATAATTTTTTGCAGCATTGATACCACCCTGAGCAGCAATGGAGTGCGCACGGCGGGGTGAATCCTGAATACAGAAATTCAATACGTTGAAGCCCAGCTCGGCGAGCGAGGCTGCTGCTGAAGCTCCGGCCAAACCTGTTCCTACAACGATAATATCCAATCGGCGTTTGTTCGCCGGATTAACAAGTTTCTGATGGGCTTTGTAATTGCTCCATTTTTCAGCCAACGGTCCTTCAGGAATTTTAGCATCCTGTCTTGTCAGTATATTTTCCACTTTCGTGGTTTCTTCTTTATTTGCCATAATCTTTAGAATAAATTAATCGGTTACACAATTACATTGGGCGAAATCCGAAAAGGAAAAGCACCGGAATAGCTATAAATAACAAAATGATGAAGGTCGAATAAATGTTAGCAAAACATTTCAGGCGGGGCAACCAGGTCTTGTTATTCAAACCGATTGACTGTAATGCGCTCCAAACACCGTGAGTAAGGTGAAACCACAACGCTGCCAACCATACAATGTAAAGAACACAATACAATGGCTGACTGAATAATTGAATGATGAAAGCTGTTCCGTCGGCAGGATGAAAATCGCCTGTAGGAACACCGGACAACTCAGCATACTGCATTTTATACCAGAACTGGAAAAGGTGCAGTGCCATAAAACCAAAAATGACACCTCCCAATATCAACATATTCTTTGATGCCCATTTTACACCTTCCTGACGTTTTGTTACAGCATATCTGTTTGTTCCGCGTGCTTTGTAATTGAGGATTGAAAGATAAAGCGCATAAATAATATGCACCACAAATCCAGCCGCAAGCACCATTGAACCTACCACTGCATACCAGTTAGCACCTAAAAATTCGCAAACTGCATTGTAGGCCTCACCACTGAACAGCACCGTAACATTCATAATACTGTGAAAAGTCAAAAACAGTATGAGAAAAATTCCCGATACACTCATGATGACTTTTCGCCCAATAGAAGAATCGATTAACCACATAGATTTTCTGTTTTTTTGTTTGAAATATAGTTAGTATTTAATTAAATTCGAGATCAAATAATAATTTTCCCGGAAAGTTATTATTCCATAAAAGTCAGGCTTTCAGGAAAAGATAATGAACATTACCTAAATTGGGGACAAAATTACTCATTTGACCTTGATTAAAAAAATAATTACGGAAATAATTCCTTAATTTAGTGTAGTTATTATTATCTTTGTTACATAATACTTTTGTTATGAAATTCACACCTGAAACCTACAAGCTTCCCGATAAGCCCATGACACCCTTCATCGACACCGATGAAATAGAGGGATATCTGAACAACACGATTCCTTCCAGAGAACGTGTGCGGGAGGTGATTGCCAAGTCACTGTCAAAGAAACGGCTGAACCTGGAGGAAACAGCTGTGTTGATCAACGTCACCGGTTCAGAACTTATTCAGGAAATAAAAGAAGGCGCCAAACAACTGAAAAAGAACATCTACGGCAACCGCATTGTGCTTTTTGCACCACTCTACGTGGGCAATAAATGTTCGAATAACTGCACTTACTGCGGTTTCAGAGCATCAAATACTGCGGAAGTGCGCAAAACACTATCGGATGAAGAGTTAGTCAAAGAAATTGAAGCGCTGGAAGATAACGGGCAGAAACGGCTTATCTTGGTTTATGGCGAACATACTCAATACGATGCGGAATACATAGCACACACAGTAGAAGTGGCTTACAGCGTGAAAAAAGGAAATGGTGAAATTCGCCGGGTAAATATCAATGCCGCGCCAATGGAAATTGAAGGTTTCCGGACGGTGAAAGCAGCTGGCATCGGCACTTTTCAGATTTTCCAGGAAACCTACCACCGCGAGGCATACAAAACCTATCACCTGCGTGGCAAAAAAGCAGATTTCGATTACCGACTCACTTCGCTCGACAGGGCGCAGGAAGCCGGTATCGATGATATAGGCATCGGGGCGCTGTTCGGACTGTACGATTGGCGCTTCGAGGTAATGGGGCTGGTGCGCCATACCAACCACCTGGAAGCCTGTTACAATGTAGGTCCGCATACCATTTCCTTTCCACGCGTAAAAGACGCATCCATGCTCGATATGGGCGATACGTATTTTGTTTCCGATGAAGATTTCTCCCGCCTGGTGGCAATTTTGCGCCTGGCAGTTCCCTACACGGGGATGATACTCACCGCCCGAGAACCGGCAGCGCTGCGTAACGAACTGATCCAGTACGGCGTTTCGCAAATTGACGGCGGAACAAAAATTGAAATAGGGAGTTATGCTGAAACCCAGAATACCAAACAGGATCTGAACAGAGGTCAGTTCAGAATTGGCGACGACCGCTCGCTGAATGAAGTCATTGAGGAATTACTGTCACAAGACATGATTCCATCGTTTTGCACGGCTTGCTACCGGCTGGGTCGCACCGGTGAGCATTTTATGGAGTTTTCTGTTCCCGGATTTATCAAACGCTACTGCACCCCAAACGCCATCCTCACGCTGACAGAATATCTGGTGGATTATGCCCCGAAAACAACAGCAGAGAAAGGATGGAAAGTGATTGAAGAGAACATCCTGACACTGGATGAAACAATGCAGAAACAAGTGCGTGAACGAATTGAAAAAATTAAGGGAGGAGAAAGGGATGGGGAATATTATAACCAAAATTTCCATGAATAATTCAACTATAAATAACAACTTTACAAAAGGTTCCTTCAAGAGGGAATTTAGAGGAGCTTTTATCGGTATTTTCGGTCGTCGAAACACCGGTAAAAGTTCGCTGATCAATCTGTTGACGGGGCAGGATATTGCTATCGTTTCTGATAAACCCGGTACTACCACCGATCCGGTAAGCAAATCGGTGGAGATATTTGGCATTGGCCCCGTAGTTTTAATTGATACTGCCGGAATTGATGATTCGGGCGAACT
Organism: Bacteroidota bacterium; assembly: GCA_017860335.1. GTDB lineage: Bacteria > Bacteroidota > Bacteroidia > Bacteroidales > Paludibacteraceae > UPXZ01. Next base: position 1,416 of record JAFNAU010000026.1, on the reverse strand, counting down.
GGGCGAAAAACGGATAAAGAAATCGAAAGAAGCCATTAAAAAGGTCGATTGCGCCATCCTGCTGATTGCTGAAAATGTGTTTGATACGTTCGAAACAGATTTAATAAAACTATTTGAAATGTTTGATGTGCCTTATCTGATTGTGCATAACAAAAGTGATATTTCGCCATTAAATAATGATACTATCGCTGAAATAAAAAGTCATTCATCTTCGGAAATACTGGATTTCAGCACACTGAACGATGAGAAGAAAGAAGCGCTTATTTCATTGATAAAAAACACTATCCCGACTACCTCCTACCAAAAGCCATCGTTGCTCGGCGACCTGGTACAACCGAAAGATGCTGTTTTGCTCATAACACCTATTGACAGTGAAGCGCCCGATGGCAGGATGATTTTACCGCAAAATATGGCCATCCGCGATGTTCTTGACAATAACTGCATCGGCGTGGTGGTGAAAGAAACCGAACTGGAAGATTTTTTCAAACTCGGCATCGAACCAGCTCTTGCTATAACTGACAGTCAGGCTTTTAAGTATGTGTCATCGATTGTTCCCGCAACTGTTCCGCTAACCAGTTTCAGCATCGTTTTTGCACGTCTGAAAGGTGATTTTAACAAGTATATGGAAGGAACACCAAACATTTCAAAACTTAAAGACGGCGACCGTGTTTTAATCCTTGAAAGCTGTACGCATCAGGTCAGTTGCGATGATATCGGGCGGGTAAAAATTCCTGAACTGCTGCAAGAGTTTACGGGCAAACAGCTTCATTTTGATTTTATTTCAGGACTTTCGGAACTAACAAACCAGGTTGAAAAATACAGTCTGGTTATTCAGTGCGGCGGTTGTATGGTGACCCGCAAGCAGCTCCTCAACCGACTGAAACCATTTACCGAAGCCGGAATTCCGGTAACTAACTACGGCATGACTCTGGCGTATGTGAACGGAATCTTCGAACGGGCTACGGCATCATTTTTGTAGTAAATTTGCCAAAATAAAGCTTAAAAAATATGAGAACTCTTATTCTTGCTTTCCTTCTTTGTATAAGCAGCTATGTATGCGCCCAAACAGTTGATATTGATATATTTGGAAATATCCAGATTAATAACACCATAAATGATAACTGTGACGGTCAGAAAAAAGTGATTAAGAAAGATATTTTCGGAAATGTAGTCATTGAAGAAAATAACGGTAAGAAAGTTACTGTCATTAAAAAAGACATTTTTGGAAATACAATTGTTGAGGATGGTTCAGGAAGAACTATCAATGTATTTAAAACCGATATTTTCGGAAATCAGGTTATAGAAGACGGTCAGGGCAATACTGTTGGAAAAATCAAAAAAGACATATTTGGAAACACAATTATGGAAGATGGTCATGGTTTTACTACATTAAAAATTGAAAAAGATATATTTGGC
>JAFNAU010000178.1 GCA_017860335.1 Bacteroidota bacterium | reverse complement strand
ATGGAACTTATCATGGCAAAACGGCAGACAACGACACCTATTTCTATCTGATTAATTATAAGGATAAAAACCAGAGTTTAAAAGAAATAAAAGGATTTATAACCCTGAAAAAATAACCGGAGAATGAATAAACGCGTTGTAATATGGATATTGCTTACCTGCTGGATTATATCTGGCATCCGTGCTTATTCTCAAACGGATATAAGCATGGCAACTCACTGGTATAACCGGGGAAATTACAATCCGGCTTCCATCGCCAGAACCAGCTATATTTATCTTTTCTCCAATATCCGTAATCAGTGGACAGGCGTAACGGGAGCTCCCAAAGTGGCAAATGTGCAGGTATCAGGCTATCTCAATTCAATTAATTCTGCCTTCGGATTATCCGTGGTAAATGACAATATCGGTCTTACCAATGCTTTCAACCCGATGATAAATTACGCCTATCGCGTTTCCGACAATCAAACCTGGTCCTTATCGTTTGGAGTTTCGGTTGGGGCTTATATCCGAACCATTGACATCGCATCCTATGCTCCGGTAACTGACCTTGACCCAGCTCTTTTGCGCGATATTGAGCCTCAGACAAAACCCGATGCAAATATCGGGGTTGAATTTCAGAACGATAATTTCATATTCGGCATGTCATCCACTCACCTTTTCTCTATCGGCAAAAACAGCAATCTGTTTCTGAACGACAATCATCGGTATGGCTATGCCATTTACAAAAATACCCGTTCAGAAATCATGAATTATTACCTCGGACTTCAAGTGGTCAACCGTTCCAATATCTTTGTACTGGAAGGCAATGGTATCGTCAGGTTCAAACACCCCACCGGATTATCGACCGGCAGCCGTGAAATCTTTGATGTAGGACTTACCTACCGGAGCTCAAGGCAAGTTACAGCCTTGCTGGGAGTAAATCTGACTGAAAATTTCAGAATTGGCTATGCTTACGATCAGAGTTTCATCACCGGTTACAATCAGAACGGCAGCCATGAAATCATGCTCGAATACCGAATTCCTTACGAAAATGCGGTCTGCAAAACCTGCCGGGATCAACAACTCTGGTACAGATAATGAAATCCTGTTTCTTTCCTTTAATTACTGCTAAAAATCTGTTAGAAACTTATAAGGATGAACATATCCGGAGTTGAATTGTTTCATTTCGTATTAACAAAAAGTTATGGAAACGAAGAAATTTGATGTGGTTGGAATGACCTGCTCGGCTTGTGTGGCTCACGTGGAGAAAAGCGTGCGAAAGCTGTACGGAGTTCAGGATGTGACGGTTAACCTGCTCACCAATAGCATGACGGTCGATTTTGACCAGCAAGCATTATCGGTTGAGGAAATTATAGGTTCGGTGGAAGATGCAGGATATGAAGCATTTGAAAAAGAAAAAACGATTGCATATACCACAACTCCAAAAGTAAATTATGCGCTTGAAGAACAAAAAGAGATGAAAAAAAGAGTGATAATCTCTTTTTCGTTTTTAGTTCCGCTGTTGTATTTAAGTATGGGACACATGCTTGATTTTCCGCTTCCTTCGGTTTTCACGGGCAGTAACAATGCACTGACTTTTGCTTTTACACAGTTTTTGCTCACGCTTCCCATCGCTTTTGTCAACAGTAAATTCTTTTCGCACGGTTTCCGAAGTTTATGGAAACTATCGCCCACCATGGATGCCCTGGTGGCAATCGGCTCCTCGGCCGCCATCGTTTACGGAGTTTTTGCCATTTACAAAATCGGGAACGGGCTTGGACAAAACGATCCTGAAACTGTCAGGATGTACTTGCACGATTTGTTTTTCGAGTCGGCATCCACTATTCTCACACTCGTAACACTCGGGAAATATCTGGAAGCAAAATCCAAACGACAAACCTCCGATGCACTGACCAAATTAATTGACTCGGCACCTCAGACAGCAACAGTCATCCGAAACAACACTGAAATAGAGATTCCTGTCGAAGAAGTACGGTTAAACGATATCGTAAGCGTTCGTCCCGGACAAAAAATCCCGGTTGATGGAGTTCTTACCGGTGGCTCGGGGTCGGTTGACGAGTCGGCGCTGACTGGCGAAAGCATTCCGGTGTACAAACAGGAAGGCGATCATGTATTATCAGCCAGCATCAACGGCAGCGGCTACTTCACCTTCAGGGCAACAAAAGTAGGGAAAGATACCACGTTTTCACAAATCATTCAGCTGATGGAGGAAGCATCTTCTTCGAAAGCTCCAATTTCCAAACTTGCCGATCAGATAAGCCGCATTTTTGTACCGGCGGTGATTGGTATTGCGCTACTGGCTACGGCTATGTGGCTCATCATGGGCTATCCGTTTGAATTTGCCTTGTCCATCGGTATTTCGGTACTGATTATTTCCTGTCCGTGCGCACTGGGTCTGGCTACTCCGGTTGCTATCATGGTAGGAACCGGTAAAGGCGCCGAGTGCGGTGTGCTGTTCAAATCAGCCGAAGCGCTGGAAACGGGCGGAAAAATAACTACCGTTTTGCTGGATAAAACCGGTACAATCACTGAAGGACGACCTGAAGTAACCGATATTGAACCGTTGCAAGAAAAGGATAAAAATGAATTGCTGCGCATCACAGCATCGCTCGAAAAACTATCGGAACACCCTGTATCGGGAGCAATTATTCAGAAAGCAACGGAAAAAGAAATTGAATTATATCCCGTTAGTGATTTTAAAAATATTCCGGGAAAAGGTATTTCCGGAAAAATTAATGATGAAATAATTCGGGTAGGTAATCTGTCTTTCATTTCAGAAAACACAAAAACAGTTGACATTGAAAATCGGATTCATCTTTATTCGCAGGAAGGTAAAACACCGCTTATTGTTGCCGGTGAGAAAAATGTGCTGGGAATTATTGCCGTAGCCGATGTGGTGAAACAAACCAGCAAAGAGGCTATTGAGCTCCTTAAAACCATGAATCTGAAAACTAAGATGGTTACAGGAGACAACAAACGTACGGCTCTGGCAATTCAGGAAAAACTCGGTCTGGACGAGGTGATAGCTGAAGTGCTGCCGCAGGATAAGGATAAAGTTGTACAACAGTTGCAGGCAGCTGGCGAAAAGACCGCTATGGTGGGCGATGGAATAAATGATTCCCCTGCACTCATGCGGTCTGATCTGGGTTTTGCCATCGGTAACGGTACTGATATCGCTATTGAAGCTGCCGATGTGGTGTTGATGAAAAACGATTTACTCGGCGTGGTGACTGGCATCCGTTTAAGTAAAGCCGTAATCAGAAATATCAAACAAAATCTTTTCTGGGCATTTTTCTACAATATAATCGGCATTCCGTTAGCTGCAGGAGTATTTTATTCTGCATTGGGATGGAAACTCAGCCCGATGTTTGCCGCGGCAGCCATGAGCTTAAGCTCCGTAACCGTGGTAAGCAACGCATTAAGATTGAAGAAATTCAAACCCACAAAATCGCAAACTATTCGATAATTATTAACTATAAAAAACAAACTATTATGGAAAAAACAGCAATAATCAAAGGAATGAGCTGCTCGCATTGTGCAGCACGCGTCGAAAAAGCATTAAATAAAATTGACGGAGTAGAAGCAAAAGTTGATCTGGAAAACCGATCTGCCAAACTGGTTCTGACGAAAGAAGTGTCCGACAAGACGATCAAAGAAGCCGTAGAGGCCATTGATTACGAAGTAACTGACATCCTTGATTAATCAAAATCCCGGTGGAATTATTGATCTGAATTTTGTCTTAATTTTATAAAAAACAAAAATAATAGGCTGAAAATTTGGCTGATACCCTTTTGTTTTTGTTATTTTGCACTCGAATTTGAATTCGTAATTAAAAATTAAGCGTAATTATGTCCAATAATTTAGTCATTGTAGAGTCTCCTGCGAAGGCAAAGACGATTGAAAAGTTTCTCGGAAAAGATTTTGAAGTTATGTCCAGCATGGGACATATTCGGGATCTGGGCGAGAAAGGATTGGGTATTGATTTTGAGAATAATTACGCTCCGCAATACGAAGTTTCGGCGGACAAGAAGAAAATTGTGGCTGAACTCAAGAAGGAAGCAAAAAAAGCAACTACCGTTTGGCTGGCTTCCGATGAGGATCGCGAAGGAGAAGCTATAGCCTGGCACCTTGCCGACGAGCTGAAACTGAAAAAAGAAAATACCAGACGCATTGTATTTCACGAGATTACAAAAGACGCCATACTCCACGCCATCGAGCATCCTCGCGAAATTGACTTGAATCTGGTGGATGCGCAACAGGCACGACGTGTACTCGACCGCATTGTGGGATTTGAACTGTCGCCGGTACTCTGGCGCAAAGTACGCCCGAGCCTATCGGCCGGTCGCGTGCAATCGGTAGCAGTACGCCTGATTGTAGAACGCGAACGCGAAATCAATCAGTTTACTCCCGAAGCAGCTTACAGGGTTACAGCCGTTTTCTCATCCATTGATGCAAACGGCACAGCCGTTGAACTGAAAGCCGAATTATCACAACGCTTCGATAAAAAAGCTGATGCAATGGCATTCCTTGAATTATGCAAAAATGCACAGTTCAGTGTTGACAGCATCGAAAAGAAACCAGCAAAGAAATCACCTGCTCCGCCCTTCACAACCTCAACCCTGCAACAGGAAGCTGCCCGGAAGCTTGGTTTCTCGGTTTCGCAGACCATGATGGTTGCCCAGCGACTTTACGAATCGGGAAAAATAACCTATATGCGTACCGACTCGGTTAATCTGTCAGCCTTGGCACTCGGAAGCCTACCTACATAAGCGCTCACAGCATCGAAGGTACCGCGCAGGAAAAACGACTCTACGATCTGATATGGAAACGTACCATCGCTTCGCAGATGGCCGATGCCGAACTGGAAAAAACAAACATTTACATCAATGTATCCGGTGGCAATTATCAGTTTGTGGCCAGTGGCGAAGTGATTGTTTTCGACGGATTTCTGAAAGTCTATCTCGAGTCAACTGATGATGAGCCTGAAGCTGAAAATGAATCAATCCTTCCGGTGATGAAAAAAGGAGAAAAACTGAATGCCACGGAAATAATGGCTCAGGAACGTTTCACTCAGCGTCCTCCACGATATACGGAAGCAAGTCTCGTACGTAAACTTGAAGAACTGGGCATCGGCCGTCCATCAACCTATGCTCCGACTATTTCGACTATTCAGAACCGGAAATATGTTGAAAAAGGAGATCGTCCGGCACAAAAACGTGCATACAATGAACTGAAACTGAAAAACGGAAAAATCACTGATCAGGAAAAATCTGAAAATACGGGAGCAGAAAAGTCAAAACTATTTCCTACTGATATCGGACTGGTTGTCAACGACTTCCTGATCGAATATTTCCCGGATATCCTGAATTATAATTTCACGGCAAATGTCGAAAAGGAGTTTGACCACATTGCCGAAGGTAAAGTGAAATGGACCAAATCCATTGATACTTTCTATAAAAAATTCCATCCGGTGGTGGAAAGCACCCTGAAAAATTCGGAGCGTCAGGTAGGCGAACGGATTCTGGGAACTGATCCGGCATCCGGACGACAGATTTCGGTAAAAATCGGGAAATATGGTCCGATAGCACAAATCGGTACCTCGGAAGAAGAAGAAAAACCTGTTTTTGCATCCCTTCGCCGCAACCAGTCCATCGAAAGTGTTACACTGGAAGAAGCACTCGATTTATTCAAACTTCCACGCGAACTGGGCGAATTTGAGGAAAAAGGAATGACGGTAGCGGTAGGACGTTTCGGACCCTATATCCGGCACAACTCGGCATTCTACTCGCTGCCCAAAACCGATGATCCGCTCGAAGTTACCGCCGAACGAGCCATTGAAATCATCATTGCCAAACGTGAAGCCGACAAAAATAAAATCATCAGCACCTTCGGAGAGAATGGCGAGATACAGGTACTTAACGGACGCTTCGGCCCATACATAGCGTTCGAAAAGAACAATTACAAAATCCCGAAGAAAACAGATCCGCTGACTCTCAACGAAGAGCAATGCCGGGAACTGATAGCCTCACAGGCCGATACCGTCGGTAAAAAGAAAAAAACTGCGTTCAAAGGCAGAAGTAAAAAAGCAAAATCCTGAATCGGCAAATCAGGATAGAACTTAAAAAGGAAAACGAACTATGAAACATATACTTTTATTCATTGCACTTACAGCTCCTTTTTTTGTCACAGCACAACAAAAACAAACCCTTACTGAGGGCGAATCCGTACTGATCTATTCGCTTCCAAAAACGGAGCTGAACATTCAGATCAGTTCTGAGCGTGTTACTGAAACTCCAGGCGACTTTTTTCTGTATTCCGAGCGGTTTTTAGCCACCACCGAAGTTATTACGGCAAAAAAAACCTCCTATCGCCTGAAGGGAATAACCATCACCCCTCGGGTGAAGCCCGATGAGAATCGTACCTATAAAATCATTCCCGATAAGAAATCTCTGACTGGTAAAATCACTGTCAACGATGCGGGAGTACTTTGTGGGATTAATGTACCTCCGGTAGAAATAACTGAACATATAAAGTCCTACAGCTCCGAAGAACCGAAAAGCCCTGAAAAAAAACTGTTACCGCTTGAGGAAGAATACATGATGGCCGGATCGGTGGCAAAAATGGCTGAAGGAGCTGCCAAGCAAATATACGGTATCCGCGAAGGCCGGGTGGATCTGCTAGCCGGAGAAGCTGATTCGATGCCAAAAGATGGCGAGTCGATGAAAATAATGCTCGAACAGATGGATCTGCATGAACAGGAACTCACCCAGCTTTTCACCGGGAAAACGACCATTGAACCACTAACCAACTCAATCACTTATACCCCCGATAAAGAAAAAAACGCCGAGGTTGCTTTCCGGTTCTCATCATTCAACGGACTAAGTTCTAAAGATGATCTGAGCGGTGCACCTTATTATATTACAGTTAAATATACTCCGATTGAAACTGTACCTGCCCAAAAGAAGAAAAAAGGTGAACCGGTTTATTCTGTGATGCCAGCTAAAGCCAGGATTATTATTGAAGATGGTTCAAAAGTAATTTTTAATGAGGAAATGGACATCCCGCAACTGGGAGTTCTGGTACCTATACCCCTCGACACGATGGACAAGAAGGCAGGAAAAGCCATGGTAAGTCCCGAAACGGGTCGCTTGCTTTCAGTTCAATAAACTGACAGAGTGAAAAATACAGGGAGACAGCTATCCGGTTGTCTCTTTTTTTATTTCAAAATCTCTTTTTTACCAGCACATTCAGTCCGTCGGGTACTATTCGGATACTGATTTTTTCACCTTCTTCGTAGGGTTCTCCATCGAAGTGAAAAGGTCCAGCATGATCACGTTCGAGCATGATTTCGCTGGTTCGGAGTGTTGTAACCAACAGATCTTTGTGTATGTTCTTTGTAAAAAGCTGTAACGCCAGTGTCGGGATGGCAATTACAGGGACTCTACTGATGATGGAGACATCGAGCAACCCATCCTGAATACTGGCTTCGGGTGCGATGTAAGCATTGTTTCCCCATTGAGCAGCATTGGC
>JAFNAU010000177.1 GCA_017860335.1 Bacteroidota bacterium | reverse complement strand
TTTACAAAATTTTCTTTCAATTCTTTTGTTTACATTTGCACATCAGATAAAAAACAAATAACGAGATAAATATGAAAACACTGGAACCAACAATTGTTTGGAATTATTTTTATGAGATAACCCAGATACCGCGTCCCTCGAAAAAGGAGGATAAAGTCCGGGCTTACCTCGAAGACTTTGGTAAAAAAAATAATCTGCCAACTGTAACAGATAAAGCCGGAAATGTACTGATCACCAAACCTGCAACTCCGGATTATGAAGACGGGAAAACTGTAATTCTTCAGGCACACATGGATATGGTTTGCGAAAAAAACAGCGATGTGGAACATGATTTTGAAACGGATCCCATACAGATTATTGAAGACAATGGCTGGATAAAGGCAAAAGGAACTACGCTGGGAGCCGATAATGGCATCGGAATGGCATACATGCTTGCTGTTCTTGCCTCTGACAATCTACCGCATCCGGCGTTGGAATGTCTGTTTACCACTGATGAAGAAACGGGGCTGACCGGTGCTTTTGCACTGGACGATAATATGCTGAAAGGAGATGTTCTTATCAACCTGGACTCCGAAGACGATGGCGAAATTTTCGTCGGTTGTGCTGGCGGTATAGATACTACAGCCACTCTCAAATACAAAATAAAAGATACTCCGCGTCACTTTTTTGCCTTTTCGGTAACCATAAAAGGATTGCTCGGAGGTCATTCGGGCGACGATATTGACAAACGTAGGGCCAATGCTAATAAACTACTCAATCGGATTCTGTGGAATATGCACAAAGAAATGGATTTGCATCTCGTGAAAATCGACGGTGGAAATCTTCGGAACGCTATTCCGCGTGAAGCATCGGCCGTGGCTTGTGTTCCTTATGCAGATAAAGAAAAAGTTCGTGTAATCTTCAATCAGGTGGCAGCCGAGCTGGAGGATGAAAACTTCGCGGTAGAAACCAGTATGCGGATTGAACTCCATTCGGAAGAATTACCTGCACGTACAATGACCCGTCGGAGCACCGCCCGAATTCTGAATGCAATATATGCCTGTCCGCATGGTATTAAAAGGATGAGTGCAGATATGCCCGGGCTTGTGGAAACATCCACCAATCTGGCATCGGTGAAAATGCAGGAAGACAAAAAACTGCTGATAACGACCAGTCAGCGAAGTTCGGTAGAGTCGGCCAAGTATGACATTGCACATCAGGTGGAGTCTGTGCTGACGCTGGCAGGATGTGAGGTTACTCATGGTGATGGCTATCCGGGATGGAAACCTAACCTGGAATCTGGATATGATTTCCATCGGACCTACCATGCGCGGAGTGCATTCACCCGACGAAAGACTGGAAATCGGAACCGTTGCCCGTGTCTGGAGTTGGCTGACTGATATTCTGGCAGCAAAATAAAATCTGAACACATATTGAGGGCGTTGTGTAAACCGACGCCCTCATTGTCTGTATGCAACTTAAACTGTCCTTTGGAAAGTAAAAATGACCTTGCTGCACTGAGTTATGAAGAAACAAAACAAAAGAAAGATCATCAACGATCCGGTTTTCGGGTTTATCAATGTGCCGAATGATTTTCTGTACGATATCATTCAGCATCCGTACTTTCAGCGATTGAACCGCATATGCATCTGATGGGTGAAGCTATTCATCAGTTGCGTGAAGCAGGGCAGGAGATTACTGCACACGAAGCTGAAGCTGTACGGGCTTGTATTCTTCTTCACGATATCGGGCATGGTCCTTTCTCGCATACACTCGAAAACAGTATTGTCAGGGATATCGCGCACGAACAGATTTCACTATGGATGATGCAGCGGATGAATGATGAGTTTGGCGGAAAACTGACACTGGCGCTCGATATTTTCACCAATAACTATCATAAACATTTTTTACATCAGCTGGTATCAAGCCAGCTGGATATGGACAGACTCGATTATTTAAGCCGCGATAGTTTCTACTGCGGGGTAAGTGAGGGCATTATCGGAGCCGCACGCATCATTAAAATGCTCAATGTGCATAATGACAAGCTGGTGGTGGAAGCAAAAGGAATTTATTCAATCGAAAAATTTCTGGTTGCCCGCCGGCTGATGTACTGGCAGGTCTATCTGCATAAAACATCCATTGCCGCTGAAATAATGCTTATAAGTATCCTGCGCAGAGCCAAGGAGCTGGCTTTGAAGGGTGAAGTATTGTTTGGACCACCTTCTTTGCTGTATTTCCTGTCAGGGGATATTACACTAAACCATTTTGAGAGTTCACCCGATACACTTGATCATTTTGCACAACTCGATGACTCCGACATACTGAGTGCGGTTAAAGTCTGGAGCAGTCATCCCGATAAGGTGCTTTCCACACTCTGTCACGATTTTTCGAACCGTAAACTTTTCAAAGTGGAAATTCTGACTGAGAAAGAGAAAGGAGAAACATTGCGAAAACAATATCTGGAAGAATATCAGCATCATTTCAATATCAGTGAACAGGAAGCCGGATATTTCCTGGGCATCGAAACCGTTTCCACCGATACGTATAGTCCCAAAGATGACACCATTGATATTCTGCTGAAAGATGGAACGGTCAAAGACATTGCTGAAGCTTCGGATATGCTGAATATACAGGTTCTTACCAAAAAAGTTGAAAAGCATTTTTTCTGTTATTGCAGGCTTTGACTTGTAAAAAAAACATACTGGTCTGTTGTTCCTGAAAGTAAACAGAACGGACATCCGGGTCGTCGTTCAGAAATTGAGTGGTTGAATATATAGATAATTGGAATTTCTTTTGTAATTTTGCAACCTAAATTTTAACAGTATGGAGTTTTCTGCTCAACAAATTGCATCTTTTCTGAACGGCGAAATCGTTGGTAATCCTACAGTAACAGTAAGCGATTTTTCGAAAATTGAAGAAGGTAAACCCGGAACGCTAAGTTTTTTATCCAATCCTAAATACAGCCATTATATCTACGACTGCAATTCGGACGTTGTTCTTGTAAACCGCAGTTTCGTGCCCGAAAGAGATGTAAAAGCGACTTTAATAAAAGTAGAAAATGCCTACGAGTCACTTGCTGTTTTAATGGGAATTGTCGAAGAACATAAACCAAAGAAAAACGGGGTTTCATCTCTGGCATATATTGCTCCAACAGCCAAAATCGGGGCAAATGTATATGTGGCGCCTTATGTGTATGTTGGCGATAATGCTGAAATTGGCAATTATTCTATTCTTGACTCATTTACATATATTGGCGACGGAGCGAGAGTTGGAAATAACTGCCAGTTGCATGCCGGAGTGAAAATTGAAAAAGATTGTACCATTGGAGATCGTTGTATTTTGCATGCAGGAGTTGTAATCGGTTCCGATGGATTTGGTTTTGCACCCACTGATGATGGTTCGTATCGAAAAATCCCGCAAACCGGTAATGTGATTATCGAAGATAATGTCGAGATTGGGGCCAATAGCACTATTGACCGTGCCACCCTGGGCAATACAATCATTCACAAAGGGGTGAAAATTGATAATCTGGTGCAAATTGCCCACAACGTGGAAATTGACGAAAACACCGTCATCGCTGCCCAATCGGGTGTCGCCGGATCAACCAGACTCGGTAAACAATGTGTACTCGCCGGACAGGTAGGAATTGCCGGGCATCTTGAAATTGCCGACGGTAGTGTGTTTGGAGCACAGACAGGAGTTCCCGGATCATTGAAAACTCCAAATCAGATATATCAGGGCTACCCTGCGGTACCGGTCACAACTTTCAGACGAGCTTCCGTTGTATATAAGAATTTGCCCGAATTACAGAAAACTGTTTACGAACTCCAGAAACAGCTGGCAGAACTGCAATCTAAAATCAAATAAGTATTCTCAAAAATATAATTATGAATTTGTAAGGTAACTGTTCTGATTATCAGAATACAAGCACCTTTATTCATTGATTTATTCTATAGATATGGCAACTCAAAAAACATTGAAATCATCCTTTGAATTGAAAGGAAAAGGTCTGCATACCGGTCTGGAAATAGAAATAAAATTTCATCCGGCAGCACCATCTACCGGCATCAGAATAAAACGGACAGATTTGGAGGCAAAGCCCGAAATAAGTGCTCTGGCCGATTATGTGACTGATACAAATCGCGGAACTATGTTGAAACGTGGTGAATTTCAGGTAAGTACCATCGAACATGCAATGGCAGCACTCTATGCGTCTGAGATAGATAACTGTCTGATTGAAGTGAATGCACCCGAATTTCCAATTCTTGACGGAAGCGCAAAATATTATATGGAGGGAATTCGGCAAGCAGGCATTGAAGAGCAGCCAATGACCGAAAAAGATGTTTTCGTTGTACGCAAAAGAATGGAATATGTACACCCCGAAACCGGTGCAAAAATAGTATTGCTGCCCGATAATAAGTTCAGTGTGGATGTGCATATCGGTTATGATTCTCCGATACTTTCCAATCAGTTTGCATCCATCGATTCGCTTGACGAGTTCGAAAAAGAAATAGCCGGAGCCAGAACGTTTGTTTTTGTGCGGGAAATCGAACCTTTGCTCAAACAAAATCTGATAAAGGGAGGCGATCTGAAAAATGCTATTGTTATATATGACCGTCGGATGGAGCAGGAAGAGTTTGACAAATTGGCTGACATGATGAATCAGCCTCACCTGAAAGTGGGTGAGTTCGGCATCATCAGCGGTGATCTGAAATTCGATAATGAACCTGCCCGCCACAAACTACTTGATGTAATAGGTGACCTCGCACTGACAGGTAAACATATACAAGGTAAAGTCATAGCCAATTATCCGGGACATAAAGTCAACACCGAGCTGGCAAAATATATTCGCAAAGAAATTAAAAAGCAGGAAGTTCAGGCACCGGTCTATGACGAAACTGTTCCTCCGGTTCTCGATACAGTGGCTATCCGCAAAATGCTGCCTCATCGATGGCCATTTCTCATGGTTGATAAAATAATTGAAATACGCGAACGTTCAATAGTCGGAGTTAAAAACATCACAGTTAACGAGACACTGTTTATGGGACATTTCCCCGATGAACCGGTAATGCCAGGAGTGCTGCTGGTGGAAGCAATGGCTCAGACAGGCGGGTTGCTGATGCTGAGTCAACTCGATGAGCCTGAACGATACTCTACATATTTCATGAAAATAGATAATGTGAAATTCCGTCAGAAAGTAGTTCCCGGCGATACCGTTGTTTTTCATGTTTCGCTGGTTGATGAAATCAGACGTGGAATAGCTACCATGCGTGGGTATGCTTTTGTTGGTGGGTTAATTACCACCGAAGCCGAATTTATGGCACAGATTGTAAAAAATAAATAATAATAACAGACAACGTGGTCAGGCTTTTAAAATTTTTTCAGAAAATTCATTTCTGATTTTCAGCGATCCTTCCACTGAGTTCTGTATGTCAAAAAATATAATTTTATAAATGAAACAACCTTTAGCATACATCCATCCTGATGCAAAAATTGCGCCTACGGTAGTTATTGAACCTTTTGTTACGATTGATAAAAATGTAGTTATCGGTGAGGGAACACGCATCGGTTCGAATGTAACCATACTTGAAGGTGTTCGCATCGGAAAAAACTGTAATATTTTTCCCGGAGCGGTTATCGGAGCAGTTCCACAGGATCTGAAATTTAACGGTGAAGACTCGCTGGCTATTATCGGAGACAATACCACCTTGCGTGAATTTGTAACAGTTAACCGTGGCACCGCTTCCAAAGGTAAAACCGTAGTAGGCAGTAATTGCCTGTTGATGGCATATTGTCATGTAGCTCATGATTGTGTCGTTGGTGATCATGTAATTATGAGCAATTCCTGTCAGCTGGCAGGTGAAGTGGAAATCGATGATTATGCCGTTCTTGGTGGCGGTACCATGATACATCAGTTTAGCCGTATCGGTGCACATACCATGATACAGGGTGGTTCCAAAGTGACCAAAGATGTTCCTCCTTTTATCACAGCTGGCCGCGACCCCCTTTCGTATGCCGGTGTTAATTCTATAGGATTGCGTCGCAGAGGATACACCAACGAACAAATCCGCGATATACAGGATGTTTATCGTTTTATTTTCCAGTCGGGGATGAATATTTCACATTCTGTAGAACGGGTACAAGCCGAACTTTCAGCAACGAAGGAACGCGATGAGATACTTTTATTTATCAAGAATTCACCCCGCGGAATTCTAAAAGGTTATTTCGATTAGTTTCATTTTAATAATCCGGACGTGTCCGGATATAAATAAAAGATAATTATGGCAACTGATAATTATGCAGAAGAAACTCCGAAAAGGAGTTTAAATTTTATCGAAGCAATTGTAGAAGAAGATCTTGCAGCCGGTAAGAACGCAGGTAGAATTCAAACCCGTTTTCCACCGGAACCTAACGGGTATCTTCATATTGGACATGCAAAAGCAATCTGTATGGACTTTGGCATTGCCCGTGATTACAATGGCATTTGTAATCTTCGCTTCGATGATACCAATCCGGTAAAGGAAGATGTGGAATACGTTGATTCTATTATGGAAGATATAAAATGGCTGGGTTACGAATGGGAAAATGTATATTATGCTTCTGATTATTTCCAACAGTTGTGG
>JAFNAU010000176.1 GCA_017860335.1 Bacteroidota bacterium | reverse complement strand
CAGAAATACGGCATCCGCGATCACCGCGGAGGAGGACGGAGTTCGGCACGTACCACGGCAGGATGGGTGGCAGCAGGTGCCATTGCAAAATTAGCGCTGAAGCAACTGGGAGTTGACATTACAGCCTACACTTCGCAAGTTGGTCATATTCCCATGAAACAGTCGGGTGAAAACATTGATTTATCGTTGATAGAACAGAATATAGTCCGTTGTCCCGAACCGGAGACGGCGCTGCAAATGATTGAATATATTGACCGGCTGCGCCGCGAGGGTAATTCCATTGGCGGCATTATCAGCTGTGTAGTCAGAGGTGTTCCCGTTGGTTGGGGCGAACCCGTTTTCGACAAGTTGCAGGCGCGTTTGGCTTATGCCATGATGAATATCAACGCCGCGCATGGCTTTGACTACGGTCGTGGTTTCACAGGAGTTCATCTCACCGGAGCCGAACTGAACGACGCTTTCATCAAAGATGGCGACCGGGTGACCACCAAAACAAACAATTCGGGAGGTATTCAGGGTGGAATCAGTAATGGTGAGGAAATTTACTTCCGCGTACTTTTCAAACCGGTGGCAACCATCAGTATAAAGCAGGACACACTCGATATAGACCTGAATGCTGTAGAGCTGGAAGCCCGCGGACGTCACGACCCGTGTGTCTTGCCACGCGCTGTGCCCATCGTGGAAGCCATGACCGCTCTAACTCTCGTTGATTTATATTTAATGAACAAGTAACTTTATCTATACCACCGTGTCCGAAGAAATTATTACCGATAATCATTGGTTGGTCATAACCAACCCCAAAGCCGGTAAAAGAAAATTACCAAAACAACGCGAATACATTATTCATACACTGAATAAAGCGGGTATTCCTTTCATCTACAAAGAAACCGAATATTCAGGACATGCCATTGAAATAGCAAAACAATATACGCGTCGCGGATGCAGCAACTTTCTGGTGCTGGGGGGCGATGGATCAATAAGCGAAGTTATCAACGGCATCTTTGCTGCAAACACCGCAGATACTTCGGGAATTAAACTGGCTTTAATTCCGCGTGGTACAGGTAATGACTGGGGCAGATTCTGGAAACTGAAGAAAAACGATAAGAAATCCATGTCTGTCTTTCTGCAAAATAACGTTCAGCAGATTGACATCGGAAAAATTGAATATCTGGTTGATGGCATCCCCGAAACGCATTATTTTATCAACTCCGTCGGGTTCGGACTCGATGGTGAAGTCTGTGACCTCACTCACAGCCTTAAAAAATACACCGGAAGTTTTTCGTTTCTTTATACCATTGCCCTGCTCGCAGCCATTTTCAGATACAAATCGACCGAAGCTGTAATCACTGTCAACAATATAAAACACAAAATGAAGCTTTTCACCATGAACATAGCCAACGGATGCTACAGTGGTGGCGGTATCAAACAAAACCCTTCTGCCCTGCCCTACGATGGAGTTTTTGATATGATGATGGTGGAAAAACCTTCTTTTTCGGATATTATTACCGCATTGCCATTGATTTTCAACGGGAAACTCACGAAACACCGTGTCATAAAATCATTGCGCACGGAGCTGGTTGATATCAGCTGCAAGGAAAACATAATGGTTGAGGCTGACGGAATAATCGTTCCGAATGCTCACAGCTGCAAAGTCAGCATTCTGAAAGACGCTATCCGGATGATTGTGCCCAAAAGTGAAATGTCGAGAGCGTAAATCCGGAAATCCGTTAAAAATTTCACCGGAAACAGGAATGTCTGTGAAACAAAACAACTGATTAGTAGTTATATATTGTGAATTCACGTACATCAAGTAAAAATTGTTTTGAAACCTATGCGCAAATACCTGATTTTTCTTCTCGCGATGTTGTTTTTCCTTTCACCCGCATCGGGACAGCGGAAAAAAGTCGGCGTCGTTCTGATGGGTGGCGGAGCTAAAGGGTTTGCACACGTAGGTGCGCTGAAAGTTCTCGAAGAGGCAGGAATACCTATCGATTACATTGCTGGCACCAGCATGGGAGCTATTGTGGGAGGTTTATACAGCATCGGATATGATTCACATACGCTCGATTCGCTGATACATAAACAGGACTGGATGCACCTGCTGACAGATGATGTTTACCGTTACAATCTGACGGGTGCGGAAAGAGAAAAAGCACAAACCTATATTGTTTCCATCAATTACGAAAAACAAGGCATTAAATTACCCTCAGGCATTGTTGATGGTCAGAATATATTAAACCTACTGCTCGACCTGACTACAGGTTATCACGATGAACTGAATTTCAGGAAACTACCTATTCCTTTCAGCTGTGTGGCAGCCGATGTCAAATCGGGCAAGGAAGTTGTACTCAATAGCGGATCGCTGCCCGTTGCAATGCGCTCCAGCATGGCAATACCGGGTTTCTTCAGTCCCGTAAAACTGGATAGCATGCTGCTCATTGATGGAGGAATTCTCAATAACTACCCTGTGGATGTGGTACGGAAAATGGGAGCCGACATTGTTATCGGTATCAGCTTTGAGAAGGACGAAAAAAAAGTAGAGAAAGACATGGGTTCGATACTGGAATTAACTCACGATTTCGAAAATTTTCTGGGAAAAGAAAAATTTGATCAAAACCTTAAAAATACCGACCTGCCTATCCGGGTTAATCTGGGGAAATATTCTATTGCCAGCTTCCAGATGGACGAAATTGACAGCATAATGCGCATTGGTGAGGCAACGGCACGAAAAAAATGGGATGAACTGACCGAGCTAAAAAAACAACTTGATATATCCGACAATAACCTGACCCCGTACATTCATAATCCATATATCGGGCTGGATACTTTATCTATAAGGAGTGTACATGTCGAGGGATTGTCACCCGAAGACGAACAACTGGTATTAAATCGCATTCGAATTCAACCGAAAATATCACGGGCTGATCTGCAAAACAGTATTTCAAGCCTATATGGTACCAACTTATTTTCGAAGGTTCACTACAGGCTCGAAAACACCAGACCACCCTACGATCTGGTACTTGAGGTTGAGAAGAAAAATATCCGGAATTTGAACATTGGCGTTCGGTTTGATACCGAAGAATTGGCATCTGTTTTGGTAAACACCTCTATCAGGTTGAAAACCACACTAAATTCAACATTCGGGGTTACTGCCCGCCTGAACCGAAATCCGTATCTGTTGGTCGATTATTCGCTTAATCGCAGCGTGCTGCACAAGGGAAGTGTAAAAATTAAAACTTCTAAAAACGACATCTACATTTACGACCTGGGAAAACTTGCATACAATATAGGATACTATCAGAATAGCCTGAAAGTGAATTTGAGTGAGTTCTATTTCTACAATGTCAAGCTTCAGCTTGGTACCAATTTCGATTATTTTTATTACCTCTATGAACTCCGGAATTCAGGTCAGCCATCTCTGAATCTCGAATCAAAACCTTATATAAGCTATTCGCTGAATGGCACGTATGACAATCTGAACAGCAGTTACTACCCAACAAAAGGTATGTATATCAACTTCAATTATACGGTTACCACTAACAAATTTTTCCGTCTGGATGATCAGAAACCCATGCAGGATTTGAGTTTTACCCTTATTAAACCTGTGAAACTGAATAAACAGATGACATTAACCCCCAATGTTAGCGGTAGGATAATCGTCAGTGATACAGTTCCCTTTATATATTCCAATCTGGTTGGCGGACAGTGGAATAATCACTATGTAAATCAGCAAATTTCGCTCGAAGGCTTACAGGGAATGGAAATTTTCAGAAAAACAGTAGTGAAAACGCAAGTGAATTTCAAATATGATTTCAATAAGAATAATTCATTGCAGTTTGTTCTGAACTATACCATGCATAACGACAATCCGCTGGAAATACTGAAAGGCAGGTCATACTTCGGAGGAACACTGGGATATACTTACAGCACCCTTGCCGGTCCTATTATTTTCAGACTGAACTATTCTGATCGTACAAGAAAATTTTATCCTTATCTGAGTGTTGGTTACTATTTTTAGTCCTTCAGAGTATTCCGTATTTCTTCAGCGCTTTTACAATCCCGTCTGCATCCACAGTATCGGTCACAAAATCTGCCACGGCTTTCACTTTATCTTCGGCATTCCCCATGGCTATACCTGTTCCGGCATGTTGCAGCATGGTCATATCATTCCCGCCATCGCCAAATGCCATCGTTTCACTCAGCGGTATACCATAATGTTCAATGATTTTATCAATGCCCTGTGCCTTTCCGCTCCCTTTCGGAACAATATCGGTAAAAAGCGGATACCAGCGGGTAGACTCGCAGTGAGGTAAAATCTGCATAATTTCGGCTTCCCTGTCTTCGGTAAAAAATGAAACCAGTTGCAAAACATCGGTATTGATAGCTTCACGGAGCGGACGAACTCTGATTTTAGGGAAATTGAGCATTTTCAGCATATGATCCACGTCGCAGTTGTGATAATTAACAGACATCCCCTTCTCGTCCATTATCATGCAGGGAAACGGATTGAGTTTCTGATACTCAATCAGCGCTTCGATATCAGTTTTTGGTATTGGGTTTTTGTAAATGCAGATATTATCATCCACCGTGCAATATCCTCCATTGATGGTGATATATCCGTCAAACCGGATATCGCCTAGGTTATTGACCGCCGACTCGTGACGACCGGTAGCCACAAACACCCTGATACCTTTTTCCTGTAGTTGCCCGATCGCTTCTCTGGCAGAACGCGGTATCCGGTGAGTTTCAAAACTGACCAGTGTACCATCTATATCAAAAAATATTGCTTTTATCATGATTTTGCAAACTTTAAATGTATTGTACTGTTATACAATATATTAGAAATAACAAACGGCGAACAATAACTGTATAGCCGCTTAATATAACCTGAGTTCCATATAAAAATTCATTTAATCAATTTAAATACAATTCTCTGTATTCCCGTAGGGAATTGATATCAATAGAAATTGCTTATTAAAT
>JAFNAU010000175.1 GCA_017860335.1 Bacteroidota bacterium | reverse complement strand
GATTGATCGTGGTTTCGTGTTTGGCATTGCTCAGATACGCGGCGGTAGCGACATGGGCGAACAGTGGTACGAAGACGGAAAACTGCTGAAAAAGAAAAACACATTTACGGACTTTATCGCCTGTAGTGAAAAGCTGATTGCTGATAAATATACTTCAGCAGACAAGTTGGCAGCGATGGGTGGCAGCGCCGGAGGCTTGCTGATGGGAGCAGTAGCTAATATGCGTCCAGATTTGTATCAGACTATTGTTGCACAGGTTCCTTTTGTCGATGTGGTAACTACCATGCTCGACGAAACACTGCCGCTCACTACCGGCGAGTATGAAGAATGGGGAAATCCCAACGAAGAGGAATATTTCCGCTATATGCTTTCTTACTCCCCCTACGATAATATAAAAGCTCAGAATTATCCGAATATGCTCGTTACGGGAGGTATTAACGATTCGCAGGTTTTATTCCACGAACCCAGTAAATACACGGCAAAACTTCGTGCTCTCAAAACAGACGATAATATACTGATTTTGCATATGAACATGGATTCGGGTCATGGTGGCGCTACAGGTCGTTACGACAGCATAAAAGATACAGCTTTCGAACTGGCATTTATAATGAACCGGGTGGGTATCAGTAAATAAATTCTTCAATTGGCAATAGAAACATCAGGGTATTGACAGCCTGATGTTTCTGTTGTTTTTTTCTTTAAAATTTCCATTTAAGTAAAAACCGAAAATCCGGGTTCCCTGGCCGTATGCCATCGGGATGGAGAAAGCGTAAAGCACATCTTTTTCGTAAGTATATATCCGGTTTTCAAAATTCTGAGCATCAAAAATATGTAATCTCAGGTCGAGGGTTAACGGTACTTGCAGAAAACTGTAACTCACGTCCTGCAGTGCTGAAAATCCATATCCGGGTGTATTTACTCCATCGCTGAATCCGTTAACATCCAGTTGATTTTTGAATTTGAACCGTCCGAACGAATAATTCAGCTGGTAACGAGCCTGCCATTTTGGCTGTGAAAGTACAACCTGCATGGTACTTGAAGTGTCCGTAAAATTATGACTTTTTTCTTCGAGTTTGAAACGCCATAGCATTGCCACATTTCGCTTCGGAGCATAATCAGCCTGTATCAGCATGTCTTTTCCGATGGATGGAGCATAAATGCCGAATTTTGGCCATCCGAAGCGATAACTGTCCAGATAAGCGGATAATTTCCAGAATTTTACGGGCCTGACTTCTGCTCCGATATACATGCCGCTTTCATTATTTACCCGGGATGTTTCTGAAAAAGTATTGGCATATAACGCGTCATAATCTTTAGAAAAATACCGGTACAAAGCTACCAGACCTACCCGGGATACCGGATTGAAATTCAGACTGTTGACGGTTGCAAGCGAATAGTTATCCGTAATGGCTGTTTCGCCGGAAAAATTCAGTTTTTGCCACCGGAACCGGTAGTTCATACTCCCGCATGTCTGATTATTTCCTGAAAAATAAAAACGGTTGTAGAGATTTTTTTCGGGCTGTAAATTATTGTCCAGGTTGATGTGAACCAGCGTGACTCCAACCTGAAACCAGGAATGTGTGTAGCTGACATTACCACCCAAAACCTGTTCGTTCACTGTGTGTTTGGATTTCAGCTCGTCGTTTGTGCGGTGCAGTCCGTCGCGAAGTATTGTCGGAAAACTACCGTTTATCGTATCGCCGTCCAGCATTTTATTCGAGTAAAAAGCAGTCAGATCGGTTTTCCCTAGTTTGAAGGTGATGCCACCTCCTCTGAAAAAACTGGATTCGTTTGTCGAACTGTATTTTTTCAAGCCTCCCGAACGCGGATTGACCTGTAACACATAAGCTGATTTACCCATTGAGAAATCGGTACGCAGTACCAGTCCCTGCCCGAAATTAGCTCTGAAATCGCCGATAACCAGAGTTTTCATTTTACCGAAATTCTTCAGTTCGGTGTAAGCTGAGTAAAAATCATAATCTTTGTGCTGGCTGCCCCAAAACTGTTCCCCGGCATCTTTTTCGGCAGTAAATCCGGCTTGTAGCCGATTACGGAAATGAAAGTGATATTTCAGGTAGGAATAGAACGGATCTCCCAGATATTTTTTTGAACTCTGATTGTTTGTCTCTTCATCTTCTTCGGGCAGGTGTCGATATCCTTCTTTTGTTTCCAGACCCCGGTCAATTCGCATAAAAAGTTCGTTTTTGCCATACCTGGCTATATCCCGCATAGTAATTTTCTGCGGCATGTTCTCACCTTCACCAATACTTACAAACGGTAGCATGTGCCGGATATCAGTCATGTCCAGACCATCAATCAACTGCAGTTCATAGATGGAGTTTAATGGAGCACACTTGTAGAGATAGTAAAGTATGTTTTGAATCTGATCGTCGGAAAGAAACTGAAGTTTTTCAAGTTCTTCCTTGTTCGTATTGTTTAGGTTGACTGGATTTTCAGCAAGCTCCAACAAATCTTCATAAAGACTGGTGAAGTCAATTTCCGTTTCAGCATCTTCCGAAGCCTGTTCGTATATGTCGGCAATTATTTGTTCGGTGTTATCACGCACATCCTGAGCCTGCAAACCAATTGTCAGTACACAAAGCAATGAAACTATATATGTTTTTTTCTTCAGTTTCATAGCCCAATCAGAAACGGTATTTCAGATTTGCCAGTATATTCAGACCCAGAAGCGGATGAAGTTCGCCGTTGAGGTTAAAATGAAATTTGTCCAGGTGCAAACCAAATCCGATGCAGGGCACCAGATAATCACTTCCGTAAGCTCCAAGTTTGACGGTAAGCTGCCGGAGCATAGTGTATTCAAAACCCGTGGCAAAACGAAAATCGCTGCTCACCTCCTTGTCCACCTGAGTAAGCCAAACCAGATTTTTAGAAAATTCGTAATTAGTTCCGAAGCTATATACTGAAGGTATTCTTTTTTGGGTATTTTCGGTTTTTATATTTGTCTGAAAAGGATTGAAAGCTTGAAAACCAATACTCAGACGAGGCAGGATACGCGACGAAATGCCTGCCTGAGGGAGCAGTGCACCCCTGTAACGGCTTTCTTCACCGGCAGAGAAATAGGCTGTATAATAATTAAACTGAAGACCCATTGAAAATTTGTCGCTGAAATTACGGGCAAATCCGACACCGGCAATCATCTCATTGTAAAGCGAATAGCCAAAATAGGAGAACGAAAGGCCTATATTTAAGTATTTTGCATTTAACCCGGCCTGAGCACTTTTCCAGCTCATTTCCCGAATTATGGAGTGGTTTTCATACTGCATGGATAGCTCAAGATGATCGATATAGGCTAGCGAGGCAGTATTCCGAAAGGCACTCCAGTTATTTTCAACGGCTACTGAAGCATCAGCTATAGAAGAAGCTGACGGAGCAACCGGCGCTATTTGAGCGTTAATATTATAGATAAAACAAATAGCTGACAGTAAAACAAAGCAAAATTTTTTCATGAATTAAACAGATTATTGTATGATATGAGAATCGACCATGCGGGTTCAGGCAATATAATCGACACGTTAAAAATAAGAGATTTTTCAAAAATATAAAAATAAATCAAAAAAATGTTTATACTTCGACGAAATAATTTGGAATAAAATTTGTTATTTAGTTGTAGAACTTGTAAATATCAGTTACTTTTGCATCGCTAAATATATGAAACTAAACACTACAGTCTTGAAAAAAAGATTGAAAATATTAACTCTAATCCTGTTTACATCTGCCTCTATGGCACTTTATGCACAGGAAACCCCCTCCTTACAGAAAGGCAAATTTTCATATTCGGCTGTAATGGAGAGAGTGATTGCTGACGGAGATACTCTTTATGTAGATTATATCCGCGAGGTTTATATATATCCTCCCATGGTTTTTACCAGCAAAAATCAGGAAAAATTTTACTGGCGAACTGTTCGTGATGTCAAGAAGGCTCTTCCTTATGCCCGATTGGTTTCGTACGAGATAACACATGTAAACGCCGAACTGATAAAATTGTCAACAGACGGTGAAAGAAAGAAATATATCAGTCAGTATAAGAAAGAAGCCTTCAGGAAGTATGAAAAAGATCTGCGTAAACTGACTGTTAACCAGGGGAAAATGCTGATGAAACTCATTGATCGGGAATATGAGGTGAATACTTACGACCTGGTTAAGGGCTATTTAGGGAGTGTTCCAGCATTTTTCTGGAATTCTGTAGCCAGTTTGTTTGGATCTACTCTGAGACAGGATTACGATGGCAAGGATAAAGACCGTATTGTGGAACGGGTGGTTACACTGGTTGATTCCGGTCAGCTATAGCTATCTCATGACAGTGTCTTGTATTATATAAACCTTTTTTTGAAAATATATTGATATGGTGGGATTTTCCATTAAGCGGTTTTTTGAAAAGAACTTCAGTTTTTTTCAGAAGCAACAACGGATTAAAGATAAAAAATATCAGATTCGTGCTGATATAAGAGCAAAAAAAAGACAGTTATCAGAAGCTGAAAAAAACGAAGCAGCTAAAGTGGTTTTTGAAAGGATTGAAACCATGAGCGCTTTTCAAAAAGCTAAAGTTGTATTTCTCTATTGGTCCACTACTTCCGAATTACCTACCCATGAATATATAAGAAAGTGGAGTGAAAAAAAGATTATTCTACTCCCTTCCGTTTCCGGCGAAAGAATGCATCTCCGCAGATACGTATCATCCAAAGAAATGCATAAGGGTGAAATGAATATGATGGAACCAACTACCGATATTTACAAAGGTCATTTCGATCTGGCCATAATACCAGGTATTGCTTTTGACCGCGAAAGAAACCGTATGGGTCGGGGCAAAGGATATTACGACCGGTTCCTCCGCTCAAAGAATGTTCCGGTTTACGGTGTGGGTTTCGATTTTCAGGTATTGAGAAAAATACCCACTACAAAGAAGGATATGAAAGTTACCTGTGTTTTTAGTCCTGGAAAAACCATCGAATAATCAATGACCTGACAAATCGGATTATTAATCATCTTCCGGCGTAAGTTCCTTCTCGTTGCGGCGATAATAATAAACCAATCCAAATTTTTTACATTTTATTAGTCTCGAATAGGGTCTTTCGGACTTATAATGCTCTTCTACCTGATTCCAGATATCAAGGATGATATTATCTGCCTTTTTTCGCTGATTGACAAGTTCTTCCCAGTTATGTGTAGTTGTGCTTTGATATATTCGTTGTGTAGATTTGTATTCCTTAAAAACCTCGTAATGAACCTGGACTTTCGCAATGGTAGGATTGTAAATAGGTGATCCACCATTTCTTATCCGTTCATTTTCACCTGATATGATGTTTTTTCCCCATTCCTGAATAGCAAATTCGGTACTCAAATCGGGCACATTGTGTATATCCTGATTGAGCTGATAAAACAGTTTATGTTCTTTTTTTATTTCTCCGCGAATGACAGATAGGTTAAAAACCTGAATAAAATGAGAGATGTACATCCTTGCATTGTACAAAATCTGTTGATACTGCTTATTTGCATTAATCTGGCTTTCGAGTGTTTGCTTGTACAGAAGCATCTGCTTTTCAAACACTCTCTTTCAGCAAAAGTACAAATATTTAATCGTTTCGGGACATGAGTTTTTCGGAAAACTTCCTTAATTCGGATTTTTTAACGTCAGGAATACGAACATGACTGAACGATGCGACTGCTTTGTCGCAGTAATGTTTAATGGCTTCTTCGCAAATATCTTTTACTGATAGTCTGTTATACAGTTCGGTTACGGCTTTGATTTTTTGGCACGATTCTTCAGAATTGGTATTCTTTAACCAATAATTCAGTTCTTCGGCATTACTTCCTTCTGCCATTTGCATGGCATGTATCAGCAGAAAAGTTTTTTTATTGCACAAAATATCGCCCCCGATTTTTTTACCAAAATTTGCTTCATTGCCATATACATCCAGCAGGTCGTCTTTCAGTTGAAAAGCTAAACCTATGTTATTTCCGAAATCATACAGGTTTTGAGCATCTTCATCATCTGCTCCACCGATCCATGCACCTATCTGACAGCCAGCCGCAATCAGCACTGCCGTCTTAAGTCTGATCATCTCAATATATTCGTCCACCGTAACATTATCACGTTTTTCAAATTCCATATCGTACTGCTGACCTTCACAAATTTCGGCTGCAGTTTTGGAAAAAAGTTCAAGAATTTGTTTCAATTTGGTTTCCGGAGACCGGGTCATCCATTTATAAGCTTCTATCTGCATGACATCACCCGAAAGAATGGCGGTATTATCGTCCCATTTTTTATGTACGGTGGGTTTTCCTCTACGTATATTTGCACGGTCCATAATATCGTCGTGCAGCAGAGTGAAATTATGGAATATTTCCAGTCCTATTGCCGAATTCATTGCCTGCATGACATTATCGGAGAACAGATTGCAGGCCATGAGTGTTACAGCGGGTCTTATCCTTTTTCCACCCAATGAAAGTACATATTCAATCGGTTCATAAAGCCCCCGGGGTTCTTTGTTCCAATCGATGTGTTCGATTTCTGAACCAATAAGTTGCAGTGTTTCTTCAAATGAATACATTTCAGTAGAATTTTTACAGATTATAGTT
>JAFNAU010000174.1 GCA_017860335.1 Bacteroidota bacterium | reverse complement strand
TGTCAATGTGGAAGTTGACGATTTGTTTGATACACTCCGTGAGATGCGAAAAGAAGGAAAAATCGGAATGATCGGCCTGATTTCAGACCAAAGTCCTTCGAGAAAGGGTATCAGGTATTATTCGCAGTTTTTGAATCAGCGAACACCGGTGCTCACTGGCACTGAAACAATTGCAAAAATCTATGATCTTCCTGTTTATTACGCCCGGATCCGTAAAGTGAAAAGAGGATACTACAGCTGTGATCCTGTACCGATTTGTTTGCAACCTAAGGATAGTGATAAATTTGAAATTACAGAGAAATACATACGTATGCTTGAACAGGAAATTCTGGCTGACCCTTCCTGCTGGCTCTGGTCGCACCGCCGATGGAAATTTGCAAACAATTGATTTTTAATAAATAACAAAAAAATGTCTGTATCAGTAGTAATACTAAACTGGAATGGCGAGAAATATCTGAATGAGTTTTTGCCAGTCCTCCTGAAAAGTATAGAAGATGTACCCGGCGCTGAAGTTGTTGTCGCAGACAACCGCTCCACAGATGATTCGCTGCAGCTTCTCTCCGAAAAATTTCCAACAGTGAAAGTGGATGCTTTTGACAAGAATTATGGTTTTGCCGGAGGGTACAACAAAGCACTGAAAAACATAAATACGGAATATTATGTGTTGTTGAATTCGGATGTTGAAGTTACAAAAGGCTGGCTCTCGACACTATATACTTATATGAATGAAAATCCGGAGGTGGCTGCCTGTCAGCCTAAAATCCTGTCTTATCATCGCCGGAATTATTTTGAATATGCCGGTGCTGCCGGCGGGTTTATCGATAAGTATGGTTACCCGTTTTGCCGGGGACGTATTTTTGGTGAAGTAGAGGAGGATAGGGGTCAATACGACGACATAAAGGATATTTTCTGGGCAACAGGAGCCTGTTTGTTTATCCGTTCGGCCGATTATTGGGAAGCCGGTGGCCTCGACGATGAGTTTTTTGCTCATATGGAAGAAATTGACCTTTGCTGGCGGCTGAAAAGCCGCGCAAGACGGATTGTCTGCATTCCGCAAAGCGTGGTATATCACATCGGCGGTGGCACTCTGAATGCCGAACATCCGCGTAAAACCTATCTGAATTTCAGAAACAACCTACTACTCCTTTATAAAAATCTTCCTCACAAAAGTCTGAAACGTGTCTTTGATGTTCGTTTTTATCTCGACAACCTGGCTGCACTGCATTTGTTGCTGCAGGGCAAGTATCAGAATGCCAAAGCTGTAACCGACGCCAGAACAGACTTCCGAACCATTCAGTCTAAATTTTCGGATAAACGTCAGGAAAATATTCTGAAATCAGTCACTTCGTTACAAAAAGAAATCTCCCAGCATAGCCTGATCTACGAGTTTTATTTCAAGAGACATAAAAAGTTCAGCGAAATATCACCAAATGAAGAGTTAGCAGAATAATCATCAATAAAAAAGGCGGGAATTTCCCGTCTTTTTTATTGATGATTGTATGCTTTTTTAATATTATCCACAACGTGAGTAACCACAATTTTTACAGGTTAAACATCCTTCCTGATATACCAAAGCCTTCTGACCACAATGTGGACATGCCTGTTCCGAAATTTGCGTTCCGTCCGGAATGTATTTCTTGAGAGCTCTTTCCACACCCACTTTCCAGGTATTGATCGATTCGTTGTCGAGTTGTAAACCGGATACGAGTTTGATAACCTGGTCGATCGGCATGCCATAACGCAATACACCGGAAATCAGTTTAGCGTAGTTCCAGAATTCTTTGTCAAACTTATGCGAAAGTCCTTCAACAGTGGTCTTAAATCCTCTTTTGTTGGTAAACTGGAAGTCATAACGTTTGCCGTTATCATCTATTACCTTAATGATTTTCCCTTCGGTGACGTTCTTGGGCAACACAATTCCTTCTTCATCATCAGCCAGTCCGGTGAAAATTTCATAGGGTCTTCCATCATACAAGCCTACAAAAGCAATCCATTTGTCCTTCGAATTCTGGAAACGTACCACATCGCATTTTAATTCCTTCGGACGTACAAGTCTTTCATCTTCAATGCAGAAGCAACGTTCCTTGTCATCTTTTTTCTCCTCTTTTTTCTCTTCCATCGCTACCAGAACTCCGGCACGTGAACCATCGCGATAAACCGTCGCACCTTTACAGCCCGATTTCCATGCTTCCTCGTAAAGTTTACCTACCAGTTCTTCCGAAACATCGTTGGGCAGGTTGATGGTTACACTGATAGAGTGATCCACCCACTTCTGGATGCGACCCTGCATCTGAACTTTTTTAAGCCAGTCAACGTCATTGGCTGTAGCTTTGTAATAAGGAGAATTTGCTATTAATTCATCGATTTCTTCCTTGCTGTAATGTTTTGTAGTCGAATAATTATTTACTTCCATCCACGTAACAAATTTGTGATGGAATACGATAAATTCTTCCCACGAATCTCCGTTTTCGTCAACAAAATCGATATGAACATTCTTGTCATTGGGATTAACTTTACGTCGACGCGTGTAAACCGGCATGAATACGGGCTCAATTCCTGAAGTCGTCTGTGTCATGATGCTGGTTGTACCAGTGGGAGCAATGGTTAAGCAAGCAATATTTCGACGACCGTATTTTTTCATGTCTTCATACAATTCGGAATCAGCCTCACGAATACGGTTGATAAACGGATTATTTACTTCTCTTTTTGCATCATAAACATCGAAGGCTCCACGTTCTTTTGCCATATTAACGGACGAACGATAAGCTGCAAGTGCTACTGCCTTGTGTACTTTTTCCGAAAACTCAATAGCTTCTTCAGTTCCATAGGTAATTCCCATTGCAGCCAGCATATCGCCCTCGGCGGTAGTGCCTACACCGGTACGTCGTCCCTGCGATGTTTTAGTTTTGATTTTTTCCCAAAGTTGAAGCTCGGTATTCTTTATATCTTTGCTTTCCGGATCCGATTCTATCTTTGCAATGATCTTGTCAATTTTTTCCATTTCCAGATCAATAATATCATCCATGATGCGTTGAGCCAGCTGAACATGTTTGGAGAAAAGCTCAAAATCAAAATTTGCTTCTTTAGTAAATGGCTTATTTACGTACGAATACAGATTAATAGCAAGTAACCGGCAACTGTCGTAAGGACACAGGGGTATTTCACCGCATGGATTCGTTGAAACCGTACGATAACCCAGGTCGGCATAGCAATCAGGTACAGATTCTTTCAGAATGGTATCCCAGAAAAGCACGCCGGGTTCAGCCGATTGCCAGGCATTATGAACGATCTTTTTCCACAGCGCTGCTGCATCAATATCTTTTTTCACCCACGGATTGGTGCTTTTTATAGGATATTGCTGCGTGTATGGCAGATTATTTATGGCTGCGTTCATAAATTCGTCGTCCAGCTTTACAGAAACATTAGCTCCGGTAACCTTACCCGATTCCATTTTAGCATCGATGAATGATTCTGCATCCGGATGCTTGATAGCCACACTAAGCATCAGTGCTCCCCGGCGTCCGTCCTGAGCAACCTCGCGGGTTGAATTCGAATACCGTTCCATAAAAGGAACGATACCTGTGGAAGTAAGCGCAGAGTTTTTTACGGGAGAACCTTTGGGCCGGATATGGGTGAGGTCATGGCCAACACCTCCGCGGCGTTTCATCAGCTGCACCTGCTCTTCATCAATTTTAATGATGGCACCGTATGAATCTGAATCACCGTCAAAACCTATTACAAAACAATTTGATAATGAGGCGACCTGATGTTCGTTTCCAATTCCGGTCATCGGACTTCCCTGCGGAACGATGTACTTGAAGTTACGGAACAGTTCAAAAAGTTCCTTTTCGGACAAAGGATTTGGGTACTTTTCTTCAATTCTTGAAATTTCACTTGCCAAACGATGATGCATATCATCCGGAGTTCTTTCATAGATGTTTCCAAATGAGTCTTTTAAGGCATATTTCGTTGCCCAGACTTTGGCAGCCAGTTCATCTCCATTAAAATATTCCCTGGTTGCTTTTTCAACATCTTCCTGAGTAAAAGTCTTTTTTTCCACGATTGGTTATTGTATTATATGTTAAGTAATTATGAAATCTCAATCCGCTTATTTTTCAGAATACAATTTTAGGAAAATATTTCCGAACTTTTCTATAATCGACAAATATATTTCCGAAATATTTTTCAATGTTTTCCAAAATAATTTTTAATCAGCAGATATAGAGAACTATACATTTTTATAAAATGAGAAAAGTTTCCCAAAATAAATTTCAATAATCAAACAGCTGGAAAATTAAATTATTTTTATTATATTATACCGGATATTTGTTATAGGTATGTTATTCAGCCGGATAGAGAAACCGGAAAAAATATTTGCCGGTAAGTTGCATCTGTTTGCAGGAGTTGTATACTTAATTCTCATTCCCATTTATTACACTAGGAAATGATTTCACAAAATTTATCCTCAATGAATTACAGAAATGAATTTTATTGTAACTTTACACATTGAAAATCCGGAATTTCACCAGGATTAATTTACCCTTTAACCCGTATTAATTCATTAATATAGTATGTTGTATGAAAGAACGACAGATGAAAGATAATGAATATAAGTATATTCTTATCGCTTTGATGCTTTTTCTGGGAATTATTATTTTCAAAGAACTCAAATCATATCTGAGTGGTTTCCTGGGAGCTCTGACACTTTTTGTCCTGCTTCGGGGTCAAATGAAATATTTAACCAAAAAGAAGAAATGGGGTAAAGGATTAAGTTCAACATTAATTATACTGGAATCGCTGCTGGTGTTTTTGATACCACTCACCGGAATAACATTTCTGGCTGTTGACACACTCTCGGGCATCAAAATTGACCCGGAACAGATAAAAACAGCGGTACTTGGATTGATTTCTCAAATAGAAACCCGCTTTGACTTCAGGGTTTTCACTCCGGAAAATTTGTCTTTTATTCCAAAACTCGGCACAAACCTGGTTCAGATGTTTGC
>JAFNAU010000173.1 GCA_017860335.1 Bacteroidota bacterium | reverse complement strand
TTTCTTCTGTCTTTTCCTTCAGCGCATTAGCCTCTTCGTTCAGCCTCATCAATTCATCGCTGCGCGATTCCCACGGACGTTTTCCGAAAATTTTCTCTACATCTTCGGCAAAGATAACTTCCTGATCGATCAGAAGTTCAGCCAGTTTGTTGTGTCCTTCGGCGTTTTCTGTAAGTATCTGTTTTGCGCGTTCATACTGTTCGGCAACGATTAATTTGGCTTCCTCATCGATTGTTTCGGCTGTTTTTTCGCTGTACGGTTTTGTAAATCCGTAATCAGAATTTCCGGTTGAGTCGTAATAGCTCATGTTAGGCAGTTTTTCACTCATTCCATAGTAAGCCACCATAGCATAAGCCCGTTTGGTAACTCTTTCCAGATCGTTAATCGCACCTGTCGATGTTTGTTTGAGGAAAACTTCTTCCGCAGCTCTTCCTCCAAGTGTGGCGCACATTTCGTCAAGCATATGCTCGCGGTTTGTCAGCTGGCGTTCTTCGGGTAAGTACCACGCAGCACCCAGGGCTTCACCACGCGGAACGATGGTTACTTTTACCAACGGATTAGCGTAATGCAGTTTCCAGCTGATGGTGGCATGTCCGGCTTCGTGATAGGCAATGGATTTTTTCTCATCCACAGTCGTGATCTTGTTTTTCTTTTCCAGACCTCCGATGATACGATCTACGGCATCCAGAAAATCCTGTTTGCCAACAAAAGATTTGGCTTTCCGCGCGGCTATAAGTGCGGCTTCGTTGCAGACATTGGCGATATCGGCGCCGGAAAATCCGGGTGTCTGGCGTGCCAGAAAATCCACATCAACGGTATTGTCTATTTTAATAGGGCGAAGGTGTACGTTGAAAATGTCCTTTCGCTCATGTACATCGGGCAGGTCCACGTGTATCTGACGGTCGAAACGTCCGGCACGAAGCAATGCTTTGTCCAGAATATCGGCACGGTTGGTGGCAGCCAGAATTATGACACCGCTGTTGGAGCCGAAACCATCCATCTCGGTGAGTAACTGGTTGAGTGTGCTTTCGCGTTCATCGTTGCTTCCCATATTTGGATTTTTGCCACGGGCACGTCCTACGGCGTCAATTTCATCAATGAAGATGATGCAGGGAGCTTTCTCTTTCGCCTGGCGGAAAAGATCGCGCACACGCGAAGCACCCACGCCTACGAACATTTCCACAAAGTCGGAACCCGACATGGAGAAAAACGGAACATCGGCTTCGCCGGCAACAGCTTTTGCAAGCAGGGTTTTACCGGTTCCCGGAGGGCCTACAAGCAAAGCTCCTTTAGGAATTTTTCCTCCCAGTTCGGTATATTTCGATGGATTTTTCAAAAACTCCACGATTTCTTCCACTTCCTGTTTGGCACCCTGGAGGCCGGCTACATCCTTAAATGTTATTTTGTTTTTTCCGTCCCCTTTGTCAAACAGTTGTGCTTTCGATTTGCCCACGCTGAAAATGCCGCTTCCTGCACCACCGCCCATGCCGCCCATCCGGCGATTCATCATCCAGAACAGGAATACCATCAATAAAATGGGACCAAAACCCCACAGGATGAGGTTCAGATAATCTTTATTGGCTTTATATTCAACCTGTATCTCCCGACCAATAAGTTTGCTTGCCGTGTCAATAGTTTTCTTGGCTTCTTCAGGTGAACCGATGTTAAGACTTACCGCTGGTTCTTTTTTGTTGTAAGCCGAATCTTTACCGAATACGTAGTTGGCCGAATCTTTTATAATAAATGCTTTTAACGTATTGTTGCTGTAGATATACGCTTTTTCGATGTACCCTTTCTGGAGGTATTGTTCAAACTGAGTCACATTGACCTGTTTCGTTGGTGTATCGTTGCCAAGAAGATATGAGCCCAGTAATCCAATCATTATCAGGGCATAAATCCATGTTAAGTTGAATTTCGGAGTTTTTCCACCCGGTTTGAGAGGCTTTTGATTTGGATTTTTATTTTCCATGTAATATTATTGTGTTTTTATATTTTATCTGTTGGAACTAATTTTTTTCAACGTTTGGTTTGATAAAAATATCAGTAAAATACTGTTTAATTTCTTTTTAACTTACAATTCAACAACCAATCGGTTGGTTTTGTTTGCAGATTCGGGGAATTAGTCAAGATCGGGAATTAGTTTCAGGTCGGCGTCTTCCCACAAATGTTCCAGGTCGTAAAATTCACGGAAGGGACGTTGAAATACATGTACAATGATTTGTCCGTAATCCATGGCTATCCACTGACAATTTTCGAAACCA
This sequence comes from Bacteroidota bacterium, assembly GCA_017860335.1. Lineage (GTDB taxonomy): Bacteria > Bacteroidota > Bacteroidia > Bacteroidales > Paludibacteraceae > UPXZ01. The sequence continues at coordinate 2,771 of JAFNAU010000173.1, read as the reverse complement.
TCGGTTGCATAGGGTTTCACTTTGATTTTTTCAGTAACCCAGTCTTTCACAGAAGTGGCTATGGCATTAACCTGCGTGTTGGAGTCGCCCTGACAGATGACAAAATAACTGCATGGGGCATCGTGTAGTTTGTTCAAATCCACCACAACAATTCTTTTACCTTTCTTTTCCTGAATTCCTTCTACTATTTTTTCTACAATTGTTTCGTTATCAATTATTTTTTTCATCTTTTGGAATAGATTAATTATATCTTCTATGTCTGTTTTGAGGTTTAATTATTTTAGTCACTTACTCTTTAAAATGTGTAAGATGCTTTCAATCCCAAATTGTACAGGGCATCATTGTTTATTCCTGTAAAATCTCCCCAGGATGTTTTTTCGGTTACTGGTCCGTTTATTTGCCTTATCTGACCGAACAAACCGAAATACATTCCCGCAGTATCAGTAAGCCGGTATCTTATTCCTCCGGTAATTTCGGCCATGGGTCCACCCTTGTACAGCTTGTTCAGTGCAAAGTCATAACCGGTTTTCAGACCACAGGCAAATACCTTTCCAAAGTCGTTATGTATTCCGATAAAAAGGGGCATATAACTTAATACGGTGTTTTTAGTAAAAACGGTTTCGATGCCTGAGCCAATTCCCAGGAAAGCATTGGTACCCAATGTCCTGTGTGTGCCTAATGCCACCGATATGTTTGTTACGGGCGATGAAGCAATGGCACCGGGAGCGCTGCACAATCCTGCATCCAGGCTTAACATTCCACCAAACATGTTTTTTTGTTTTTCCACCTGAACATTATCACTTTTACTTACAGTTGCCGGTTCCTGTTTGATTTTTTCAATTTCATTGATCCAAAACTGGTACCTTTTCCCGTCTTCGGTTTTCAGCATCAGTATTTTATCGTTACGCACCACAATTTCACCACGGTATTTTTCTCCTGTTTTCAGGGTGATTACGCTCACAACTACAGTTTGCTGCGCGAATGTAGCCATCGCCAGAAACAGCAAGAAAAGCAAAAAGATGGTGATTTGTTTCATCAATCAGGAGTGTAATGCATGTTTGAAACGGGTGAGAAACAAATCGGCATCCTGTTTCGACAAATTAAGCGGTGGCAGCAACCGGATAATATTAGTCCCGCTGGCACCAGTAAATACTTTATGTTCGAACAGAAGTTTGTTGCGGAGTTCCTTCACCGGATCATCCATCTCTATTCCTATCATCAGTCCCAATCCGCGAACTTCCTTTATTCCAGGCAATTCCTTCAGTTTCTGTATCAGGTAGCTGCCTACCGAAGCTGCATTTTCAACCAGTTTTTCGCCTTTCATTACATCCAGTACGGCAATGGCAGCGCTGCAGGCCAGATGATTACCACCGAATGTGGTACCGAGCATGCCGTGGACTGCTTTAATGTCGGGACTGATAAGTACACCGCCGATGGGGAAACCATTGCCCATTCCTTTGGCTGTAGTGATGATATCGGGGCGAATACCCGCGTGCTGATGGGCGAAGAATTTTCCGCTACGTCCGTAACCCGACTGGATTTCGTCGAGGATAAGCATCGTTCCGGTTGCTGTACATGCTTCACGAAGCGATTTGAGAAAATCCGTTTGCGGAATTTGGATGCCGCCCACACCCTGAATGCCCTCGATGATAACTGCGCATACATCGTTGTTTTTCAAGGCTTCACGTACAGCGTTTATGTCATTCAAAGGAAGAAAATCAACCAGAACACCTTCGTTGACCGGAGCAACAATTTTCGGATTGTTGGTCACCTGTACAGCTGCGGATGTTCTGCCGTGAAAGCTTTTGCCAAAGGCAACCACTTTTTTTCTGCCGGTGTGAAAGGAAGCAAGTTTCAGCGCGTTTTCGTTGGCTTCTGCTCCCGAATTAACAAGAAAAAGCGAGTAATCTTCATATCCTGAGAGTTTCCCGAGCTTTTCAGCCAGTTTAACCTGGAGCGAATTCTGTACTGAATTGGAATAAAAAACCAGTTTCTCCATCTGTTCCTCCATCTTCTGGATATAATACGGGTGTGAATGACCGATAGAAATGACGGCATGTCCGCCGTACATGTCGAGGTATTCTGTTCCTTCCTTATCGTAGGTATAACATCCTACTCCTTTAGTTATTTCAATATCAAAAAGCGGATAAACATCAAATGGTTTCATCAGGCAAATATTATTAAGTATAAGTTGCAAAAGTAACGATTATTTTGGTGAAAATAATCAATAAGACACTAAGAACCTGTAAAGAAGATGGAAAATCAGCTCCCGGACAGTGTTCTTAGTGTCTTAAAGTCTGTATTTGTATTTTAATGCAATTTTACGGAATAAAAACTACAGGATTTCAATGCTCCGTTTTACAAATTTAGCCAGCGCTTCACCTTTCAGCATATTGTTGGAAAGCAGTGCCAGGTCGATGAGTTGTCCCACCACTTTATAACCTGATGCAAAGGTTTTGTAAACTGTTTTTTTGCTTTCGGTCAGTTCATCAATTTTCTGTTGCAGGCTGTCCAGTTCTTCTTTTTCAGCTGAGGGTATTTCTTCGTCTTTTTTGCCTTTGTGACTGTCATTAAGTGCAGTTTGACGGTTTTTTAGTTCACCCAGCTGTGCAGTAAACGGCAGTACTTCCGCTTCGGTGGCTTCCTGTTCTTCCTGCTGCAGCTTTTCGATCAGCGGGTGAGCAGTGTTTACTACCAGGTTGTAGCTGTCGGGCATCTCGCCGTAGAAATTCATCATACCACCGCCCTGCATAGCCGACATTTCCTTCATA
>JAFNAU010000172.1 GCA_017860335.1 Bacteroidota bacterium | reverse complement strand
AACAGCCACAGAGTGGCTAAATCTTTGTAGTAAGATGTGAAAAATAAGATTTCTTGCCACAGCGTGGCAACATATTAAACTTTATCGGACAATAGTGATTTAGATATAAAGATGGATACCAAACCTTCAAAATTAGGGCAAGTGACAGAGTTGCTCGCTGAAATAGCAACTCTTTTAATGTCCAGTGGCTCAAATACGCGACGCGTGTCTCGTAATGTGACCAGAATTGCCAATGCTTTGGGATATGATTTTGATATATTTTATTCGTATTCGGCAGTAGTGGTGACTGTGAAAGAAACTAAAAGCGGTGAGAAAGAGACCATCGTAAGGGCTATTCCCGGCTACGGTACGCATTTTTCTATTGTTTCTGCTATCAGTATTCTTTCCTGGCAGGTTGCCGAACAGAAATTATCTGTCGAAAAAATAAAGGAAGAACTTGAACGAATTAAGAAAAAACCTCGCTACAACAAATATGTGATGTTCTTTTTTGTAGCTCTTGCCGGTGGCTCTCTTGCACGGATATTCGGAGGTACATATATAGAATTTGTGATCGCTTTTTTGGCAACATTGATTGGATTATTTGGGAGAAGTTTCTTTCAGGAAAAGAAATTTAATCCATTTATCAGTTGGCTCTTCGCGGCGTTTATATCCGTTTCTGTGGTAAATGTCTTCCGATTATTCGGTGTGTCGCCCATTAATAGCGGATTGGCAGCCTGTGTGCTTTGGCTGATTCCCGGCGTGCCGTTGATTAACGGTTTCATCGATTTATTGTCGGGTCACGTTGTTTCAGGGATGGCAAAACTCACTTCGGCAGCGGTATTTATTTTTATGATTGCACTGGGTTTTTTTCTTTCATTAATTGTATTTGGTTATGGCTCAACTCTTTGAAATATTATCCGGACTTTGGGAAAGCATATTGCTTTCTATGCTTGTTTCGCTCGGTTTTGCAACGCTTTTTAATACGCCTCGTCGTGCTTTGTGGATTGCAATGTTGCTGGGCGGCATTGGTTTTACCATTAAATTACTTCTTCTGCATACCATTATGAAGGGCGATGACGTTGTCGCTTCTTCCATTGGCGCTTTCGCAGTTGGTTTTCTTGGAGTCTATTTTGCTCACAGGGTGCACACGCCACCCATTGTTTTTACTATTCCTGCCGTTATAAATATGATTCCCGGGAAATATGGCTATCAGTTTATGATGGGGTTGATGCAGATTGTGACATCTTCAAACGATGTCTTATTAAAAAACGAACTGATTACCGAAACAGTGAATAAGGGTTTGAAAGCGGGATTTATTACGCTCGGACTTGCCTTCGGGATTATTGCGCCGATGCTTTTGTTAAATACATATACGGTGAAAAATACCGATTTAAATAAAATTTTGTCGAAAAGACTAAAGAAAACGCTTTTTCACAGATAAGTTTATACATTTTTAGGAGAGAGGGAAACGGCGGAATTTTGTCATCGGTCCGGCTTCCCGCATGGATACCCGATCCTGGATTTTACAAAAAAACACGGAAATGCACCGGAATTAGAACTATAAAACGCCATTCTAATAGTTTTTAGTTTGGCTTTCTGAAGTTCTGATTTATTTTTCAAAATTAAAAATTTATTTTGATATTCTCTAAGTTCCTGCTGACTAATTTCTTAAGTATTGACAGGCGTGAGTTGTTTTGTAATTGATTATTTCGGCTTATATTTGTAAAAATAATTACTTTGAATCCTGCATTTACCAAAGTCTCAGAACTTGGGGAAAAATTACTAAAACAAAAAATGAAATTTCAAGGCATAAGAATTTTTCAACTCAACATTGGCAATTTCAAAAAGGGGGCTGCAATGACAATACCGGGAATTGGTATTTTTGTCGGGAAGGGAATGCAACATGACACGGAACTCCTTCGCCACGAGTTTGGTCATGTTCTTCAGTGCCGCAAATGGGGTTTCTGGTTTTTCTGGCGTAGCATAGCCTCTGACAGCCTCAAAAGTGCCCTCAATCAAAAAAGAAAATATGCTCCGCATATGCATACATGGACCGAGTGGTCAGCCAACTGGCTTGCCTACCAGTACTTTGACAAACCCGGCGACTGGAATTTCAGCAGGTTTCCCATTACTCCGGCTGGGGAAAGCCGCGTTTCAAAGCCGAAATTTGCATGGCGACGAAGAATCCACATCCGGTTCAATGTATCCTGATCAAGCAGGAGATCTTCACGCCGTGTACTCGAAGCCATAATATCCACAGCCGGGAATATACGTTTATTCGAAAGTTTCCGGTCGAGTTGCAGTTCCATATTGCCGGTTCCCTTAAATTCCTCAAAAATTACTTCATCCATTTTAGAACCGGTTTCGGTCAGTGCCGTGGCTATGATAGTGAGGCTTCCGCCGTTTTCGATGTTGCGGGCTGCTCCGAAGAAACGTTTTGGTTTATGAAGCGCATTGGCATCCACACCACCCGACAGTACTTTGCCCGAAGCTGGTGAAACTGTGTTGTAGGCTCGTGCCAGACGGGTGATACTATCCAGCAGAATGACTACATCCTGTCCGCATTCTACCATTCGTTTGGCCTTTTCATGCACCATGCTGGCTACTTTTACGTGGCGTTCTGCCGGTTCGTCGAAAGTAGAAGAAATTACCTCTGCATTAACACTGCGTGCCATGTCGGTTACTTCCTCAGGACGTTCGTCAATCAGAAGAATGATCATGTACACTTCGGGGTGATTGGCCGATATCGCGTTGGCTATATCTTTTAATAAAACGGTTTTACCGGTTTTGGGCTGAGCTACGATCAGTCCGCGCTGACCTTTTCCGATAGGGCAGAAAAGATCGACCATGCGGGTGGAAAGTGTGTCGTTTTTTCCGGTGTTGAGTTTGAATTTTTCGTCCGGGAAAAGCGGAGTAAGGTGTTCAAAGGGCACTCTGTCGCGAACATACTCAGGTGAACGGCCGTTGATCTGAGATACTTTTACCAGTGGAAAATATTTTTCAACTTCTTTCGGCGGACGAATGGAGCCTTTCACGGTATCGCCCGTTTTCAGTCCGAAAAGTTTTATCTGCGACTGTGAAACATAAATATCATCAGGTGATGAAAGGTAGTTGTAATCGGATGAACGGAGAAAACCATATCCATCTGCAAGTATTTCGAGCGTTCCGGTTCCTTCAAGTACTTCTTCGAAATCGTAGTTTTTTTCCTTTTCCTGACGCGGATTAAATTTTACGCGGTTGCCGTTCGGTTGTCCGCTGGCCTGATTTGGCTGAGCGCCTTTGGCTGCTTTTTGATTGGGTATTTGTTCTGTCTTAATATCTGCTATCTCTGCATTTGGTGCAGTCTCAATCGTCTGAACTGGTTTCACTTCCTGTTCCGGTTTTTGTTCCGGTTCCATTTGCAATTCCGGTTCTGTGACATCATCAACAACCTCAGGGAGCAGGACTACTTTCTTCACCGGTTTCACTTTTTGCTCGTTTTGAATTGGTTGTACAGGAATGTTTTCTTTTACAGGCGCTGGTGGCGTATCAGTCGTAACGGGCTGTGTATTTTGTGCTTTTTTGCTCTTTGTGGTAGTTTTTTTCTTTTGTCCCTGTTTTTGAACGGTTTCTTCAGTTTTAGCTGGTTCGGGAGTTGACGGAGTGGCAGGCTTTTCTTGTTTAGTTTTATTCACCGGCTGTGCAGGGGGTTGAGGTTTTGCTTCTGCTGCGGCAGGTTGTGTACTGAAAATTTTTTCATCTTTTCCCTTTTTCTGAATGATCCTCATTCTTTTTCTCCGGTTGGCATCTTGTCCATCAGTTGCTGTTGCTTTTTGCTGTGCATTTGCAACAGCTTGTTGGTCCAAAATTTCGTAAACCAGTTTTTCTTTTGTTGCTGAATTTGACACTTTCAGTCCTAATTCAACTGCGATTTCTTTCAGTTCCGAAAGTTCTTTCGCGTTTAATTGCAGAATATTGTAATTCGTCATATATGAATAAATAATACGTATTGGGGAGATTTCCCTGCTAGTTTTTGGGGAAAAACGAGATTTGTTATAATGTGAAAAAAATTGTTGATGTTATGACTTCGTCGGACGACAATAGACATTTATTTGAAAACGATGCAAAATTACTGTATTTTTTTGTAATCAGCAAATCTGTAAGAAAAAATTATTGATTGATGCGTATTTCAACGATATTTCGGGTCTCTTCTGTAATCCTGAAACGATTATCAAGCCTTAAACCGGCTATCCAGATAATTTCTCCGTCCGATATAAGTAACCAGATATCGTCCTTATGAAACCGGTTTATTTTCTGATCGATAAAAAAATTGCTCACCTTTTTCTTGCTGGTCATACCGAAAGGGTAAAAAGTGTCACCTTTTCGCCAGGGACGTAGTAAAAGCGGATATTTCAATTTATCAGCATCAATATGTACTGTATCAGGCTTGCGCGAGAACTGAAAATCATCAGTTTTCAGAAATTCTCTGAACTCCATTGAAACAGGTTCAGTTATGTTTCTGGTTTCCTTATCAATACTGTATTCGATATCGCTGTTTATTTTATTTTCTTTGACAATCAGATATATACGGTCTTTGAGTACACAGTGACTATCGGAATAGAATTTTGCTCCTGAGTTGTTTTTCAGTCCGTCGACGATGTCTTCTACAATACTGTTTTTGAAGTGGTAGGGCTGAAGGAGTTCAAATAATACAGTTGTAACATCGGCTTGTTGTTTCAGCTTTTTCAGGTCGATATACAACTGATTGTCTTTTGTGAAGCAGATTTCTTCTTTAATTTCCCGTATTTTCTGATCATAGATTTTCCAGGCTCCGTGCAACCGGTTCATGTTTTCCAGAAAAGTTACCTTTACCGAAGGATTTATTGCTGCCAGAGCAGGCAAAATGTCATTTCTGAATTTGTTACGCAAATAGTCGCTGGCAGCATTTGTAGAGTCAACTACATAGTTGAGGCTGTTTTTACGGGCATAATTTTCAATTTCTTCGCGCGAACAGCTAAGCATTGGCCGGATAATGTTTCCGTTGCGTTCATCTATTCCATACAATCCCCGCAATCCCGATCCTCTTATCGAGTTAATCAGCATGGTCTCAATAGAATCGTCGGAGTGATGGGCTACAGCTATTGCTTCGGCTCTCATTTCCTTCAGAAGACCGGCAAACCAATCATACCTAAGATCGCGGGCGGCCATCTCGATGGAGATTTTGTGCCGTTTGGCGTAGTTGACCGTATCGAAATCCACCTTTTTAAAGATCAAACCATATTTTTGGGATAAATCAGTCACGAACTGTTCGTCACGATCCGACTCTTTTCCTCGAAGATGAAAATTGCAATGTGCCACCACACAGTCATAACCCGAAACGGTCAGCATATTGAGCATAACCACAGAATCGACTCCTCCGCTTACACCGACAATAACACGGCCCTTCGGGGTGAGAAGCTGGTTGTTTTCGATAAATAGCTGAACTTTTTTGAGGGTTTCCATCCAATTGTGTACCTTTGTTATTGATTACAAAAGTATATAATTATAGTGGTGCGGGTCGAAAATTTCTGTTTTTTTTAATACAAAAAACATTAACAAAATGAATACTTTCATTGAATTGGTGCAACAACGTCAGAGTGATCGTGCTTACCTCCAGCGCGACATTGAAACCGAAAAGCTCGAGAGAATTCTGGAAGCCGGAAGGCTTGCTCCATCTGCCTGCAACGGTCAGCCCTGGAAGATGATTGTGGTCAGGGATGAAAAAATACGTAATGAAGTGGCTGCCACAACCTCAGATATTATTGTTAGCTCCAATCATTTTACCCGTCTGGCTCCCGTACAGATTGTAATCGTGGAGGAGTCGTCCAATATAAGCTCCAAAGCAGGCAGTTGGGCAAAAAGTAAACATTTCCCGCACTTCGATCTGGGGATTCTGGCAGCTCATCTTTGTCTGGCTGCTGCCGATGAAGGACTTGGCTCCTGCATAGTGGGATGGTTCGACGAAAAGAAACTCAGAAAAGTACTGGAAATTCCCAAAAACAAACGTCCTGTACTGATCATTGTTGTGGGTTATTCGACCCAAAAAACACGTCCGAAAATCCGTAAAGATAAATCTCAGATAATTTCCGAAAATAAATATTAAAAATGACCTATCAGGAAGCAATAGAGTATTTGTATAACCGGTTACCGGTCTTTCATCATATCGGTGCAGCTGCCTACAAACCCGGACTGGAAAATTCGATCCGTTTGATGGAACAGTTGGGTAATCCGCATCATGAATATAAAGTTATACACGTGGCCGGAACCAATGGCAAAGGGTCAGTATCGCATTTTTTATCTGCCATTTTGCAATCTGCAGGTTATAAAACCGGTCTGTTCACTTCGCCGCATCTGGTAGATTTCGGCGAAAGAATAAGAGTGGACGGTCAAAAAATCAATCCGGATTTTGTGGCTGATTTCGTCGAGAATAATCAGGAAGTTTTTGACGAAATACAACCCTCATTTTTCGAAGTAACCATGGCGCTGGCATTTCGTTATTTTGCTGACTGTAAAGTCGATGTGGCAGTGGCCGAAGTGGGGCTGGGCGGCCGGCTCGACAGTACCAATATCGTAAAACCCGAGCTCTCGGTCATTACCAATATCAGTTTTGATCACACGGAGTTTCTGGGCGATACCCTGGCTCGGATAGCGGCTGAAAAAGCAGGAATTATAAAACAACATACGCCGGTAGTCATCGGCGAATACCTGCCGGAAACAAAACCTGTATTCATCGAAAAAGCGGCGATTATGCAGTCTCCGCTCATTTTTGCCGAAGATAAATATCGGGTTAAATTTGTAGATTATGAGCAAAATGTCATGATTGTCAATGCTCCCGGTTTTAATGACCTTCGCATCGGACTAGGTGGCATTTATCAGCTGAAAAACGTCGCTACCGTTATCACCGCCACAGAGGAATTGCAGAAACTGGGATTTGCTATATATGAAGAAGACATCCGCGCCGGGCTGGAGGAGGTTGTTGGACTGACCAACCTGCAGGGAAGATGGCAGATCGTTCAACAGAACCCGGTGGTGGTGCTTGATACCGGACATAATAAAGGCGGTTTTGAATATATCATACAGCAACTCAGCCGGCAGCAGTGCGAAAAAATGCGGATTGTCATCGGAATGGTTAAAGACAAAGATATTACCGGTGTGTTGAGGTTGCTTCCGGTGGAGGCAGTCTATTATTTTACAAAT